>JAYWHZ010000101.1:0-4022 GCA_043777395.1 Bacteroidota bacterium | reverse complement strand
AATGATGCGAACCCTACAAGCCGAGCAGGTGCTGCTGGGCGAAGACATGATAGCCCGACGCAACAAAGACATTCAAGACAAAGAAAAAGAACTGAACGAGCTCCAACAAAAACGATTTGGATTTGAAGGCGACCTTTTTAAAAAACGCCGAGACCTCATCAAACCCATTCAAGACAAAGTTTATAACGCCATTCAAAAAATAGCCACCGAACGAAACATCGATGCCATATTTGATAAATCGAACGAAGCAGCCACGATACTCTACGGCAGCCCAAAATATGACCGAAGCGAAGACATCATTACGGCGATGGGCTACACCGTCAAAAAACGCCGACAAACCGCCGCCGACACCAGCCCAAACACCAAAAACAGCCCCGACAACACACCAACGAAGGACAATAAAAACACAAAAGATTAATTTATTTTGGTGAAACACAAATTTGGTATTACATTTGCATGCCTTTTAAAAACTAAAAGCATTAATATTAATATAAAAATAAAAACAAACTTAAAACAAAAATGCGTAACGTCATTTATTCACTCTTACTCGTTGTTGCCACACTGGCTGCTGGCAATGCGTCGGCTCAAATCAAATTAGGACACATCAACACCGCAACACTCATCGAAAAAATGCCCGATGTAACCAAAGCACAAGATAGCCTAAAAATTTTTAATGAACAAATGCAAAAACAATATCAAGTGATGGCTGATGAGTTTCAAAAAAAATTGGACGACTATCAAAAATCACAAGCAGCCACCAACCCTTCTATCCGTGAAATCAGAGAAAAAGAACTCCAAGACATGCAAACACGCATCCAAGGCTTTGAACAAACCGCACAAGAAGGACTCGGCAAAGAACGTGAACGCCTCATGACACCCATCATGAAAAAAGTGCAAGATGCCATCACTGCCGTAGCCACCGAAGGCAAATACAACTACGTTCTCGACTCTACGCAAGGCGGCGGCGTACTCTATGCCCTCGAAACGCAAGACATCACCGACAAAGTGAAAGCAAAATTGGGCATCAAATAAAATAATAAATAACACACCAAGAGAGGCTAAACCCAAAAATGTACCACACAACAAATGACTTAGCCTTTCTTTAAATTTTATTAACCATAAAATTTATTCAATCAGATATTCAACAACCAAAGAAAACATGAATACCAACCAAAAGCTGTATGACTTCTTGCAGATATTTTTACTGGTAATTGCAACCTTTCTATTAATCAACCACTTAGAGGGTTCTAAAAGAAGAAGAGACGAAAGGCTAAAAAAAATTAACGACAGCATAAACAACGGCTTCCAAACAGACGCTTCAAATTTTATGTTAGACAGACGCAACATTTACGAAGATATGGAAATATCTTACAAAAAAATGATTGACAATGAATGAAAGAAAAGCACACATAACCAATGCCAAACACAACAAGACAGAAGGTGTAACACAAGTTCAACACCTCAGTCAAACTTACTCTGGACCAGTGCCACAACCATAAGATTTAGCAAAGTATGAACAGATACAACCAGGTTTCGCAAATAGGCTAATGGCAATGGCAGAAATAGAGCAAAAAGAACGCATCGCAGCAACAAATACAATGCTCGACAATGAAAAAATAAGAAACGACCAAGAAATGCAAAGACTAAAAACTGGCCAATATTTTGCCATCCTATCAGTTTTCACAATTGCATCACTCCTCACTTATATTGCTTACCTTGGAGCTCCACAGGCTGCTGCTGCCGCAACGAGCATAGCAATCGTAGGCGTAGTAGCTGCTTTTGTTAGTGGAAATATTAAAAAGAAAAATCACTAACGTATAAAGTAACCACAAACCATATCAAATAAAATCAATTTCCAAAAAATAAAACTCCCAAAAACTCAATAAGCACCAATACTTATTGAGTTTTTTTAATTGTATAAATAATTGAAGAATAACGATTTATTTAAAATGAAACAACAACCCATAGGCATCTTCGATTCGGGGTTTGGCGGCTTGACAGTACTCAGAGAAATCATAAAAACACTGCCCCAAAACGATTTTTTATACCTGGGCGACAACGCCCGTTCGCCCTACGGCACACGCTCCTTCGAGAGCATTTACCAATACACCTTGCAATGCGTCCAATATCTCTTTGAACAACAATGCCCACTCGTCGTTTTAGCCTGCAACACCGCCTCGGCTCGTGCCTTGCGAAGCATTCAACAAACCGATTTACCCAAAAAATATCCCCAAAAAAGGGTTCTGGGCATCATCATTCCCACCGCCCAAACCATTGGACACTACACCAAAACCAAGCAAATTGGCATCTTGGCTACCTCCGGCACCGTCGCCTCGCAGTCTTATCCAATCGAAATAACTAAATTTTTTCCAGAACTCAACGTCTATCAACAAGCCTGCCCGATGTGGGTGCCAATGGTCGAAAATGGCGAATTGGACAACGCAGGTACTGACTTTTTTATCCAGAAATATCTCAACCAACTCTTCGCCCAATGCCAAACCATCGACACCGTTTTGCTGGCTTGCACCCATTATCCGCTCCTGATCGAAGGCATAAAAAAACATCTCCCAAAAGGTGTACAAGTCTTGTCGCAGGGCAAAATTGTGGCAGATAGCTTAGCCGATTACCTCATTCGACACCCCGAAATAGCACGAGAATGCACCAAATCAAAGCAAATAAATTTTTTGACCACCGACGATACTGTAAGTTTTGATGAAAAAGGAACGCTTTTTTTTGGAAAAACCATCGCCTCAAACCATCTCAATTGGTCTTTGGTTTAAATTTTTAGTCTGAGGGTTGCCATCAAGTTTCTGCCCGAAGCCGAAATGCCAGAAGCAAATACTCTGTATCGGGTATCCAATATGTTTTCGCAGGCAATTTGTAAGGTCATGTATTTTGGGAATGTATAAGCAATTCGGGCGTTGTAGGTCGCCCATGCAGGCATGCCGCTGGGTGTGGCATCGCCAAAATTGTCTTCGCCCAATATGTTGAAGTCTTCAAGTTTTTTGCTTCCATTGTAGAGTATAAACAGTTCGGCTCTGATGGCGTTTTTGGTGTAGATGAGGTTTGTTTTGCCAAAAAGGGGTGCAATATGGTCTAATGGATAGTTTGTTGTGTCTGTTTTTATTCTGCCATAGGTGTAGTTGAGGGTCGAATTGAGTTGCAAATTGGCTGTGATATTCATCAAGACATTAAAATTATAGCCATAAATAAACCCTCTGCCTACATTTTGATTGGCAGTAACAACGCTTTTTATGCCATCAAACACGATGCTATCTTGCCCATTGAATTTGAATTTTTGGGTCGATATGGCGTTTTCAATGGCTGTATAGTAGGTTGTTGCAGTCATTCTCAGGCGTTTGCCCAGCGTTTTGTTGATTGTGATTTCGGCGTTATAGGTGTATTCGGGTTGTAGGTTTTGGTTTGGCACAATGATATTGCCGGCGTTGCTATCGAAGACCTTAGCCAAATCATCGACATTAGGCACCCTAAAACCCGTCGAACCCAATAAATTTATAGTGAATGTAGGTTCGATTTTATAGACCAATCCAATGTTGCCGCTCAGGGCGTTGTTGCGTTGTTGGGCGGCATCGAAAGGAAAGCGGATAAGTGTATTTTCTGCAAATGTGGCATTGAGTTGGGCTATGGTCCATCTGATGCCTGCTGTGGTGGTGAGTTTTTTAGACCATTTCGTGGCGTCGGTCAGATAGAAAGCCATATTTTTGGTTTGGCTTCCGCCGTTAGGGTATCTGGTGGTAGCAGGCACAATGGCTTTGGTGTATATGTTTTGGGCGTTGGTAGTAGAGTTTACGAAGTTATAATTGAATTCGAGACCATAATTGAGTTGATTTTTAAGAAATTCTTTGCTAAAATCGGCATTGATAGAATATACTTTCACGTTTTCGTAGCGGCTCACGAGGTTAGACTTGTTAAATGCCCTTGTGTGTCGGCTTTCTTTGAGGTTTTGATAGGCAAAGACGATGTTGGCTTTGTCATACAATTTATTTTTTTGGGACAGTTGC
>JAYWHZ010000100.1:0-4066 GCA_043777395.1 Bacteroidota bacterium | reverse complement strand
CTACACCGAAGTCAAAGCCATTGCTTCGACGGGCTTGCTCGTGGGTGTGATAGAGCATACGCCGGGATTTTACCCGATGCCCGGCGGCGCACCCAAGCTGCTCGAATGCGACATCAACGCCATTAAAAAATGGGTCAAATTGGGTATGCCAAATAATTAATAAACATGTTTAATGTTTGTTTAATACATAGAGACGACATTATTGC
Organism: Bacteroidota bacterium; assembly: GCA_043777395.1. GTDB lineage: Bacteria > Bacteroidota > Bacteroidia > UBA7662 > JAYWHZ01 > JAYWHZ01. The sequence continues at coordinate 3,860 of JAYWHZ010000100.1, read as the reverse complement.
CGTCTCTATGTGTTTTTTTAATTCCCGAAGGGTTTGGTTTTATTAATTTATTGTTTTATAAACTTCCCAAATCGCCCCGTTTCATCTACCAAAATATAGATGCCAGCAGGCAATAGGCTTGTGTCGAAACTCCCCGCAAACGCCAATCGTGGCAATGGGTATGCCTGACCCAAAACGCCGACGGCACGCAGGTTCATCGTTTCGTTCCAATTTAATATTTCGATGGTGTTGGTTTGAGGGTTCGTTACAATCATTAGGTTTGATTTATCGACCACAAAAATGGTTTTTATCTCCGAATATTGGCTTTTTCCGTTCAAATCTTGCATTTTGAGTCTATAAAAACTTTTTTGCTTCAATGGCTTATCGTCCACAAACACATAGTTTTTGGGTTCTGATGTGTTGCCGCTTGCCAACACACTGCCGATGGTTTCAAAATGGATTCCATTGGGGCTTCGTTCGATGTCGAAGTGGCTGCTGTTGGTTTCTGATGTGCTTGTCCATTGCAATTCGGTTTGTTTTTGGTTGTTGAGGCGTAGGTCAAATGCACTTAGGGTAATATCCAAGGGGACTGCTTTTTTGAACCAGATAGGCGAGGAGATGATGTCGTCGCCGTCGCCTTGTGTGATGACAAAGAAGTAGTAGTATTCGGCATTAACGGCTATGGTGTGTGTAAAATTGAGTGTGTTTGTGGCTGTGTTGGCGCTTAATATGGTTGCTCTTGCGCCGCTACCGGGAATGCCGTAGTAGAGTTGGATGTTGGCAACGCTTTCGGTTATTTCGCCATCGGTGATGGATATGGATATGGCTGGGTTTGCGTTTTGGGCGTTGATGGTTCCCATGATTAGTGCATTGATTCTGAAATCTATTTTGGCTGTCCAGTCGTCGGTGGCAAAAAACCGTCGGTTCATAAAGGCATCTGCGATGTTGGCGGGACTTAATGAGGTTGCTAATATGGCGGTTCGTGCTTGTGTGCTTGCCCCAAAGTTTGAGTAGTGGTTGTCGTGGTCTATGATTGCCCCGACGTGGTATCCTTTGGCGAGTACGTCTCGGTAGTAGTCAAAATAGGTGATGGCGGTATTTTCGCCGTTGTAGTTGTTGTAGTTTACACTGGTTGGCGAGGCGTTGTAGTTGCTTCCACTTTTTACGGCTACGGCTCTAAACGCTTTGTCGGCGTTGGCGTTGAATGGTGTTGCGGCGGCTATGAGATTGTCGTAGTCTGCTGTGTTTGGGTGGCAAGCCGTTACGAAGGCATTGGGTGTGGCGGCGACTTTGCTCATGATGCCATTGATGCCCAGATAGTCGCCTTTGGCAACGAATATGTCGTTTAGACCTGTTTGCCAGCCGATGAGGTTATTGCCCATGCCATAGACGTTCAGGTGTCCGCCGGTGCTGATGGTTCCCCATTCCATGCCATACATTGCTATGAATGCGGCGTTGTTGGCGGCAGTGGCATCGTTGACGCCGGCGTGGTATCGGGCAAGGGTCATGTTTTGTGGCGATGTGGCGGCGTTGCCTTCGTTGTGGTTGTGGTCAGAGATGCCCAAAAAGTCCATGCGTTGGGCGGCATCGGCATATTGGAAGCTCTCGAGCGGTGTATCATTGACCCAGTTGGGGTCGTTTATTTTTTCTTTGTTGCCGTCGGAGTACCATGTGTGGCTGTGTGTGTTGCCGTAGTAGTGGTTAAATTGGGCGTTGGCACGTGGGCAGGCGGCTGTCAGGCACAACAAGCCCAAGAGTGTGGTGCAGATGGTTTTTTTCATACTTTGATTTGATAAATGCTTTAATTCTTGAATGCTGATTGGTATTTTATGGTTAAAATTTATGGCATTGAGGTGTTGCGAAAATGCAGGAAGTGTTTGTTGGTGCAAAGGTAGCACTAATTGTTTAACATAATTTTTTGTTTTTGTTATAAGATTATGAGATTTTGGAGGTCGGTATTTATGCCAACCCCGTTGATGGGGCGATGGCAAATCACTGCGTTCGACCGTAGATAATGCACACCACAATAAGAGCCAAGATTTTGTATCAGTTGTGAGCCTTTATTGCCAATAAAACATTTGAAGTAGCCCACAAAGATTTACAAAGTCATTGGTCGAATCTGAGTACCTTTATCGTCGTCAATAAAACGATGACGCACAAAGATAAGGCGAAAAACTTGGTTACTAAAAACAGTGTTTCATACAGAATTAGTGATGTCAAACATCTTTCAGCAGAAATAATAAAAGTTTTTATTTATTATCCAAAAAAAATATTTTTTTTATTTTAAATATTGAAGTTATTTAAACTTTTTTTCCGAATGAGCAGAGATGATTAATTTCTGAGATTCAGCAATGATTCGGCTACGCTCAGCAAGTGAAGTGCAAAATGACTAAACCATAAAGCGAAATTTATCCAAATTTATTAATCAAAATTAAAAAGTTTAAACAGATTCCACAAAAAAAATAAAAAAGTATCTGTTTAATAAAAAAGACTTACATTTGCACTCTCAAAAAAATAAAATTTCATACATCAAAATAAATAAGATGAAACAAGGCATTCACCCCGAAAACTACCGCTTGGTTGTTTTCAAAGATATTTCTAACGACTACGCTTTTTTAGGTCGTTCATGCGTCAATACCAGAGAAACCATTGCTTGGGAAGATGGCAACACCTATCCGCTGTTTAAGTTGGATATTTCGCACAAGTCGCACCCATTCTACACAGGCAAACAGATGCTCGTCGATACAGCTGGTCGGATTGATAAGTTTAAGAACCGCTACCAAACAAAAAAGTAATCACACCACAACGTTTCTAACACAAACGATGAGACAAGAAAAGGCAAGCAAATTTGTTTGCCCCTTTTTCTGTTTGCACAACACCAAACGCCCCGAAACAACCAAAAACGACGGCAAGCCGTGTTGTGAAACAGTAATTTTATAAAAAAAAAACGGATTGACTTAATAATGGTATATTTGCATCGTTAAATCTCAAACCACAACTAACATCAAAAATATGGGCAAAGTGATTGCCGTTGCCAACCAAAAAGGCGGCGTAGGTAAAACGACCACCGCTATAAACTTAGCCGCCGGGCTTGCCGTATTGGAGTTTAAGACCCTACTGATAGACGCTGACCCGCAAGCCAACTCTACCTCGGGCATCGGCGTAGAGTCAAGCGACGCCGAGATAGGCATCTACGAATGTATGATTAATGGCACGCCCATAGAAAAAGGCATCGTAGCCACCGAAACACCCAATTTGTATCTGCTGCCTTCGCACATAGACCTCGTGGGTGCAGAGATAGAGATGATAAACCGACCCAATCGTGAACGCATCATGCAGCAAATGATTGAACCAATCAAAGACCAATACGATTTTATCTTGATTGACTGTTCGCCCTCTCTGGGTCTCATCACCATCAATGCCTTGACAGGCTCCAACTCTGTCATTATACCCGTTCAGACCGAATATTATGCCCTCGAAGGTTTGGGAAAGCTGCTCAACACCATCAAAATCGTTCAACAACGCCTCAACCAAAACCTACAGATAGAAGGCATCTTGCTCACGATGTACGACTCTCGTTTGAGGCTCGCCAACCAAGTCGTTGATGAGGTAAACGCTCATTTTGGCGAAATGGTTTTCGATACCATCATACACCGCAACGCCAGAATAAGCGAAGCGCCAAGTTTTGGAAAATCGGTTATCATGCACGACATCACCAGCAAAGGAGCCATCAACTACATCAACTTTGCCCGAGAAGTTCTTCAACGCAATGGTATTAAACCTAAAAACTAAATTTTTGAACCGTTTAACCCCAATTAAAAACACTTGTATTGAAAAGTATTATGTCCAAACATAGTAACCCGCAACGTACAACCTAAAAC
>JAYWHZ010000099.1:0-4075 GCA_043777395.1 Bacteroidota bacterium | reverse complement strand
AGATAACATCAAGCGTGTGTTGTCCTTGCCCTTTTGTATTTTTTATTCAAACAAAATACATTCAATTTTGTACATCATTGTACCAACCATTTTTTAGTGTTTAGATTTTATTTATGCGTTTAACATTTATGGGTGCCACCCGACAAGTAACAGGCAGCATGTACCTATTAGAACTGGAAGACGGTTACAAAATCCTCATCGATTGTGGCATTGACATGGACAGAACCCGTGAACGTAAGATACAAGACAGCCAAAAAAACCACAGCATCTTTCCATTTGAACCCGCCCAAATCAACCTCGTGCTGCTCACACACGCACACATAGACCACTCGGGAAACCTGCCGCTGCTCTACAAAGAAGGCTACGAAGGGCAAGTATTATGCACATTACCAACATACCACCTGACCAACCTGCTCCTGCTCGACAGTGCTTCGCTCCACGAACGCCGCCTCAACAAAGCCTCCTCCAAAAAACGCCGACGCAGCAAAACCTCACACGCCAAACTGCAAAACGACCCCGAAATATACCTCGAAAAAAACGTTAAAGAAACCATCTCACAGTTTGTAGCCGTTGGGTTTAACAACCCTTTTAAAGTCAATAAAAACCTCACCGTTACCTTCAACCCAGCAGGGCATCTGCTCGGGGCAGCCAGCATAGTCCTAAGCATAAACGAAGGCGACGGTAAACGCAAAAGCATCTGCTTTTCGGGCGATGTGGGTAGGTGGGACTTTCCTTTGCTCAACGACCCCAAACCCCTGCCTCAGGTGGACTATCTCATCTGCGAAAGCACCTACGGCAATCGATTGCACACCGAAACCAGACCGCCCGAAGACGTACTCGAAGACGTAATCCAACGCACCTGCATAGAAAAAGCGGGTAGGCTCATCATTCCTTCGTTTAGTGTGGGACGCACGCAAGGCTTGCTCTATGTTCTTAATAAACTCTATGCCCAAAAACGCCTCAAACCCATCAAAGTGTTTGTAGATACGCCAATGGGCATCGAAAGCACAAAAATTCACGAGCAGATGAAAAGTTATTTGAACAAAGAAGCCAAAGAATTTTTTGAGGATAACGACGAACTCTTCGATTTTGAAAACCTGATACTGGTCGAAAAAGCAGCAAAAAGCCGAGAAATAACCAACCACACCGAGCCTTGCGTCATCATAGCCGCATCGGGCATGATAGATGGCGGAAGAGTTACCTACCACGTAGCCAAAAACATTGAAAACGACTATTGTACCATCTTTATGATTGGCTATGCAGCCGAAGGCACTTTGGGGCATGAACTCCTCAACGGCAGAAAAGAAATAAACATCGACACCAAAAAATATACCGTCAGGGCAAAAATAGAACACAACGATGTTTTTAGTGGACACGCCGACCAAAACGACCTCGTGCGGTTTGTAAAATCTCAAAACCCAACAACACTCAAAGGCATTTTTTTGGTTCACGGCGACGAGCAATCCATGTTTGGATTTAAAGAAGTGTTGGAAAAAAATCATTATAACAACGTAGAAATTCCCGAATATATGCAAACCTTTGACCTATAAAAAAGAGATAGCAAAGCCATGAATAGACATCAAACACCACTTTTGGTAGAGCAATCTTTGTTGAGGCTCATGCAAATCATGGACGACCTGCGAGCCAAATGCCCTTGGGATCAAAAACAAACCTTTGAAACCCTTCGCCATTTGACCATCGAGGAGGTCTATGAACTTGCCGATGCTATCTTGAAAAAAGATTTGCAAGAAATAAAAAAGGAACTGGGCGATATTTTATTACACCTTGTTTTTTATGCCAAGATAGCCCAAGAGCAGCAGGCTTTTGACCTCAAAGACGTGATAGACGGCATTTGTGAAAAACTTATTTATCGACATCCGCATATTTACGCCGACGTGGTCGTCAAAGACGAGGCAGAGGTCAAAGCCAATTGGGAAACATTGAAACTCAAAGAGGGCAAAAAGTCGGTGCTTGAAGGCGTGCCAAAAGCCTTGCCGGCTATGGTCAAAGCCATGCGGATACAAGAAAAAGCGAGAGGTGTGGGTTTTGATTGGGACACGAGGGAGCAAGTATTTGAAAAAATAAAAGAGGAGATAGCCGAGCTCGAAATTGAACTGCAAGAGAACCAAACCACACCCAATGAAGCCAAGATAGCCGATGAGTTTGGCGATTTGTTGTTTGCAATGGTGAATTATGCAAGGTTTATTGGCGTAAATCCCGAACAAGCATTGGAACAGACGAACCAAAAGTTTATCGACCGTTTTCAATATATCGAACAAAAAGCCCACGAGACCCAACGCCTCATCAATGCACTTTCGCTGGCAGAGATGGAAGAATATTGGCAGGAGGCGAAGACAAAATTAAATAAAAATATCTTTTAAATAACCTTAATTTTAGACCAAAAAAATGACTATTATCATGAACAAGTTTTTTATTTTTGTAAGTATCAATATAATTTTGATGCTGGTTTTGGTGTCGTCGTGTGTGTCGCCCAGAGCGGTCGAAGATGCCAAAAAAGAGACCTATCGGGTGCGGACTCAAAAAGATTTGTTGCAAAAACAATACGACTCGATAGCGGTGCTGTCAAGCAAGATGTTTAATAAAAACCAAGAACTGGCCAAAGAAAATAAGGCTCTCAAAGAAGATACCTTGCTGCTTTCGCAACGGTTCAAAAAATTTGCATTCAACAACGGCGACCTCAACAAGCGTTTGGACGAAACGATGACCGAAAACGAACGTTTGAGGAAAGAAAACAGAGAATTGAACAATAATTTTACGCAAAAAGAAACCGAGATAAGAGACCGAGCCTTTGAAATAAAACAAAGAGAAGCCGAATTGGCACTAAAAGAAAAAAATATGTCGTACAACCAGCAGCAAATCAACGACGGAAAACAAAACTTAGCCAAGCAGCAACAACGATTTGACAACATCGACAGCCTCAACAACCTCAAAAAAATGCAGTTGCAAGCCATAAATTCAGAACTCAACCTCAATCTGTCGCCCTACAAAGCAAGTGGATTGAGCATTGAACAAAAAAACGACAAGATAACACTGACTTTCAACGACAAACTGCTATTCAACACCACAAACTACCAACTGACCACAAACGGCAAGACAGCACTCAAACAACTCGAAAACATACTCGAAAATCACCCGCAACTCCTAATAAATATCTTGGGACACACCGACGACCTGCCGCCAGCACCCAAAACCGCCAAAACAAAACTTGACCTGAGCCTCCAAAAAGCCGCAACGGTAGCCAAACAACTCTCTAACAACCCCCGAATAAACAAAAGCACCATTACCACAGGCGGAAAAGCCGACAACGAACCCCTCGACAACAGCAAAAATGCACTCGCAAGGTCGGCAAACAGACGGGTAGAAATCGTATTATCAATTAATTAAATCAAATCAAATCTGACCCAACTCAAAAAACACCAAACCATCAAAAAATGTATACCGGATTTCTTCACCTTCACGTCTTTACCGTCAATCTATTCTTAGCATACTATCTGGTCAAAACCGTCTTGCTGCTGGCAAATAAAACCCAAACACTCGACAAAATCACCAAATGGCTCCGAATACCACACATCATCATCGCCTCGCTGTTTCTCATCACGGGCATCTACCTCGCCACACAAGCACCAAGCGTCAAAGTCGGATACTGGTTTTGGGTCAAACTCATTGCCACCGCAGCACTCATTCCCGTGGGCATCGTCGCCTTCAAAAACCGAAATAAAATCATGGCTTCTACCATGCTTCTACTCCTGCTCTACACCTATGGCGTTTCCGAAACCAAAAGCCCACGAATGGTAAAACAAGACTATTATGCACACCTCGGCGACCAGCAAACCATAGAACCAACAAACGCCAACACCGACATCAACTCAAACGAATACAACATTCAGGCTCACGGCAAACGCATCTACCAACAAAACTGCTCCATTTGCCACGGCAACGACGGCAAACTCATGGCTGGCGGTGCCAAAAACCTCGCCATCTCAAAACTCGACAAAAACGGCATCACAAACATCATTAACAAAGGCAAAAACTCAATGCCAAAATTTAAAGGCAT
>JAYWHZ010000098.1:0-14691 GCA_043777395.1 Bacteroidota bacterium | reverse complement strand
TATTGCGGTGCGCTGCACCTTCAAACCGCTCCACATTTTTGAGTATATCTTGGGCATCTTCGAGTGTTTCGGCATTGGGGTCTTGCGATTTTGGGAGAAACAAGATGTGAAACACCCTTACGATGCTGTTGTAGATAAACAATCGGTGTGAGTCGTAGAGGCTACACAGGGTCGAGAGTTCGTTTTTCATGATTTCGAGTTGCAGCAATTCGCCATCGCCTCTGGAGAGTTGGTAGTTTGCAAACACATTGAAGTAGGAGCCTATGAGGTCTTCGGCTTTATCCAGATTGAGGTGATAGGCTACGTACTTGTTGTAGAGTTGTGAGTAGCCGTAGTATTGGTCGGGCTGGCTGATGTGTAGTTTTTTGAGGCTTTGGTAGATTCGGGTGAGCTCGTGTGGGAGGTCGTAGTCGATGAGTTCTTTTTCAAATTTTTTGAGCATGACCGTTGCGATGTCTTTATCGACGCTCATACCCAGATAGCTGGTGTAGGATACTTTTTGTATCAGGTCCATCTTTGGGGCTTCGATTTTGGAAATCAGGAAGCTCTCTATTTTTTGGTTTAGGCGAGATTTTAGGGTATAAAAAGCATTGGCTTTGATGTTGAGGTTTTGGATACATTCTTTGTCCAAAAAATTTTCCTCACGGGCATATTTGAGCAGTGTCGATGATTTGTCGGCGTTGTTGGCAGCCACACTTCCAAGAAGCATCATAAAATCTTCTTCGGCTAATGATTTAATAATTTTATTGATTTTATCCATTGTTTGGTCTTGGTTTAATGCGTTTGTTTACATCTTTGTTTGCGATGGAACAAAGGTAGTACAAAAAAATTTATCAAAAAAACTTACAAACATTACCTCGTTTACATTGTACCAATTATTGAATAAAAAGACAAAAAAACGGTTAAAAAAAATTTGGTATGCCTCAAAATCGCCTTCTACGAAAAAACGCTTGCAGCAAATCGATGCTTTTTTGGGCATAGATGCCACAAACCGTTTCTGTTTTTGGATGTAAGTGAATGTTGTTTTTGGTATCAAATCCATTTTTTGGGTCGTTGGCACCCCACACCACCTTACCCATCTGCGACCATGCCAACGCCCCTGCACACATCAAGCAAGGTTCTAATGTAACAAAAAGTGTACATTGAGCCAAATATTTTGAATTCAGATGGTGGCTTGCAGCCGTTATGGCTTGCATCTCGGCGTGGGCAGTGGCATCGTGTAAGTGTTCGGTCAGGTTGTGGCTTCGTGCAATGATGATACTCTGACACACCACCACAGCCCCAACGGGAACCTCGCCTTTGTCGAAAGCCAATTGGGCTTCTTGGAGGGCTTGGTCCATAAAATACTCGTCTGAAAATAGATACATCGCAGGGTTTTGGTTTAAAATTAAATGACCGTCGAGGGTTTAAAATTCATTTTTGTAATGAACCGATTGCCCAATTTTTGGGCTGGAATTTCAAAATAATAATACAAAACCGTAGCAATACCAACCGAAACAGGCAACACAACGGCAAAACGAATCAAAAGATTTGCAGCCGAACGCCACGAACTTTCATTGCCCACAAAGTTTTCTAAACCCAACTCATGTAGCCAATAAATAACTGCAAAATGACAAATATACAAGCTAAAACTCACTTTTCCGATGTGAATCAATATTTTATTAAACAAAAAATGGGTCTCACATTGGCTCAAATAATAAGCAAAGCCCACAAACACAAAACCAAAAAGCAGATGAACAGGTTTGGCAACACCCAAAAAGCCAGATAGCAAAACCCAACACAACACACCCAAAACCATCAAGAAGCCACCAAACCCATAAACAGACAAAATACTCCGTTGGTTTGGCTCCTCAATCATAAAATAAAGCACCATGCCCATGGCAAACAGTGGCAACTGATTGGGAAAATAATAAGCCAAAAAGTTAGTCCACACCAAACGGTTCTCTACCAAAGGAACATAGGCAAAAAAAACATTGCAAGCCAACGCAAACACCACACCAAACGCCAAAAACCACATCGCCGACCTGCCATTTTTGACGACCGCAAACAGCCAAGGTGCTGTGGCATAAAACATCATTTCGACCCCAATAGACCAGCCGCCTTTCACGACGCTGTTGATGGCATAGGGAAAAAAACCATGCGTAAACGTAGCATTTGCCACAAAATACCACCACGACAAAGGCTGCCAATCGGTGTCGTAGCACGGCGACAAACCGTTGTAGAGCAGATAGTACACAATGCCCAGATAGTAGATGGGTGCAATGCGAAAAAACCGACGGATAAAAAAATTGCGGGTCGAATGAACCTCCGTTGCGATGCGGCGGCTCATAGACAAAAAAATCGTCAAAGCACTTGCCACATAAAACAACTGCACGCCTTTGTTAGAAAGATTTGCCAACACAAACAACACCTTGGGCATAGAGGCTTGCTCTTGTGCCAAACCCTCTATAAAACAATGGTGAAAAACAACCATCAAAATAGCAATGCCACGCAAAGCATCGATATATCTATATTTCATATACAAAGACTAAAACACAAAAGTAAAATAATTATCCCTAAACCTAAAAAAACAAAGGTTTTATTTTTTTTGAAACCCTTTTTCTCGAAAAATAACCCGCAAACACAAAAAAAATTAGCCAAAGAGCCTTTTAATCAATAATTTTAAATAAAAATAAGATTTTAATGCCTAAATTTGCAACTTATTTAAAAGTCTGCTCTGCATCAATCTACATCTCCATGGTTGCCACGGCTCAGCCCAATAACAACACACCCAAACTTACCACACCATTACATGGCATTATTTGATTTTTTACGTCAAGAATTAGCAATTGATTTAGGTACCGCTAACACACTCATCATCTACAAAGACAAAATCGTTATCGAAGAACCCTCGATAGTGGCTATCGATAGAACCACCAACAAGGTCATTGCCATCGGCAGAGAAGCCCAACAGATGCACGGCAAAACACACGAAAACATCAAAACCGTCAGGCCACTCAAAGACGGCGTAATTGCAGACTTCCACGCCGCCGAATACATGATTAGAGGCATGATAAGAATGATTAATCCCAAACAACGCTTCTTTCGCCCCTCGCTCAAAATGGTCATTTGCATACCGTCGGGCATCACCGAAGTCGAAAAACGTGCCGTCAGAGACAGTGCCGAACACGCCGACGCCAAAGAAGTATATCTGATACACGAACCGATGGCTGCCGCCATTGGCATCGGCATAGACGTAGAAGCACCCAACGGAAACATGATAATAGACATTGGCGGTGGCACCTCCGAAATTGCCGTTATCGCTTTGGGTGGCATCGTCGCCGACCAATCCATAAGGGTAGCAGGCGATGTACTGACAGCCGATATTTTTGATTATGTCAGAAGAGAACACAACATCTTGATTGGTGAACGCACCGCCGAACAGATCAAGATAGAGATAGGCTCGGCATTGCCCGAGCTTGACAATCCGCCGCCAGACCTTGCCGTCAATGGACGTGATTTGATGACAGGCATTCCAAAACAAATCACTTTGAACTACTCCGAAATTGCTCACGCCCTCGACAAGTCGATTGCCAAGATAGAAAGTGCCGTCCTCAAAGCATTAGAACTCACGCCGCCCGAACTCTCATCGGATATTTACAAAACGGGCATCTACCTCACCGGTGGCGGTGCCTTGCTGCGTGGTCTGGACAAACGCATCAGCATGAAAACCAAGCTGCAAGTTCACGTGGCAGAAGACCCGCTGCGTGCAGTGGTGCGTGGCACGGGCATTGCCCTAAAAAATGTAGAGAAATTTCCTTTCTTGATTAGATAAACGGTCTTTTTTGGTCTAAAAATCATAGCCTCACAAAGATTACACCATTTTTTATTGTTGTCTTTGTGGGTTTTTATGTTAATTATTTTTTTGTTATGCAATTTATCTTTAACTTTATTCTGTATCGCAAGTCATTTTTTTTATTTTTAATATTAGAGATGCTTTGTTTTTATTGGCTTTTTACAAACGAAGGCTATCAGCAGTCTGTTTTTTTGAATTCGGCTAACGGCATCGTAGGAGCGGCATCTGCAAGCACACAGCAAATCAAAACCTATTTTTATCTCAAAGAGGAAAACGAATCGTTGCTGTTGGCACTCGCCAAATCCAAGACCCAGCAAGTGGGTTCTTTTCGGTTAGACACGCCCAGATGGTATAAAGTGGGCGATAGCAGCACCCAACGCTACCTCTACACGGTGGCTCAGGTGGTCAATAGCACCACCAATTTTAAAAACAATTACATTACGCTCAACAAAGGCAGCGCCGATGGCATAAAACCACTTTCAGCGGTGGTGAACCAAAGCGGCGTGGTGGGTGTGGTCAAAGACGTATCGAAACATTTTTCAACGGTGCTTTCGGTCATCAACAGAAACAGCACCATTCCTGCCAAAATAGAGAAGAGCAACTACACCGGCACTTTGGTTTGGGACGGCGTGGACTATCGTTTTGCGACGCTGAGCGAAGTGCCAAGCGAGGTGAAGCTCAAGAAAGGCGACCGCATTGTTTCAAACGAATATTCGGCTATTTTTCCCTCCGATGTTGCGATTGGTACCGTAGAGAGTTCGAGCGTTGTATCGGGTTCGAGCATGCAAGCAGTAAAAATAAGGTTATCGGTCAATTTTAAGCAGCTCTCTAATGTGTTTATTGTACTTGATTTAGAAAAATCGGAGCGAGATAGTTTGGAAAATAAAATGAATAGTTTATTAAACAATTAAACAACAATTAGAGTGAACGCACAAGTTATTCAGAACACGATTCGGTTTTTGGCATTGGTTTTTTTGCAGGTTACCGTCTTCAATAATATTGCCATCAATGGTTTATTTAATCCCTTTGTGTATGTTTTGTTTGTTTTGATGTTGCCTTCGAGTACTTCACACTGGGTTGTGGTGGCAATGTCGTTTCTGATTGGTCTTTCGGTCGATGTGTTTCTCAACACGCCGGGTTTGCACGCCGGAGCGTCGGCTTTTATGGGTTATATCAGGCAGTTTTGGTTGGATATATTGCTCAAAGTAGAAAACAAAAGCAAGGTGAATGCCATTGCGACTTTCGATTTTTCTCAGTTTACGGTCTATGCTTCGGCGTTGATTTTTATGCACCATTTGTGGCTTTTTATGGCTGAATGGTTTCGTTTTGGCGAGATTCATTTGATTTTGCTCAAAGTCGTATTGAGTACTTTGCTCAGTTGCATTTGCGTTGTGGTGTTTCGGTATCTTTTTCAGGGCAAGGTTTATTCCAACGATTAAATTTATATTCACCCATCGACATGACAAAATCGGCATCGCATCAAAACACCATTTTTAAGGCTGGCGGCTCGCCCAAAGTTCGCACGTCGTGGCTGGTGTTGTGCGTTTGCGTGTCGGCAATGTTGATGATTTTTGGGGCTAAACTGCGTTACAACATCGGTGGCATGCTGCCCATCACGTTTCAGAGTGTTGTGTTGTGTTTGTCGGCGTTGTTTTGTGGTCGTTTGGTGGGTTTTTATGCCCAAGTTTTGTATCTTTTTTTGGGTTTATTTTTGCCCGTTTTTTCGTCCGATGTCCTATCTGGCGTTGCTTTTTACCAAACCGTCAATGGTAGTTTTGTGTTGATGTTTCCCTTGTCAGCATTTTTTTGTGGGTCTTATGGTCATCAAAAATGGCATTTTATTTGGCTACTCGGCACCGTTTTTTGCACCCATTTGCTCATTTTGGCGGCTGGATTTTGTGGTATGTTTTTTATTCATAAGCTCGGTTTTGAGGTTGCTTTGCAAAATGCTTTTATTGGTCTATTGCCTGCTGCGGCATTCAAATCGGTTTGCATTGCTTTATTTTATGGTTTGTTTGGCTATGCCAATTCGAGATAGCAATCGTTTTTGAACCGCTCCAAAAACATCAAGTCCTAACTTTTTTGCTCCAATTGTGCCTTCATTTCAAATAAAACCGACTCTATCTCGTCCAAACGTTGGTTGATGGTTTGGTCTTCTGCTTTCAATTCTTTTATTTTATTATCCAAGCCGGTGGTGTTCATCATCATTTCATTTGCCAATTCTTTTTGTTGAAGGGCATTTTTGCGAACATCGGCAGCCGTTTTTTTGGCTTTTTGAGCCGCAGCCAATGCCCAAACACTGAGTGCCAGCAGCAGCAAAGCCCCAATGCCCAAGATGCCGACCAAGCGTTTGAGTTGCTCAAATTCGCTTCGAGGCACGAGGTCCAAATCCACGTTTTCGTCGGTAATGTTGGCGGTCTCAATCGTGTCGGGTGTGCTGGGCGTGGTGGTGTTGAGGTTTTGGGCAATGGGGTCGGCGTTGGGCGTTGGGGTTGGCAGTTTTTTGGCGTTGATGGCGATGGCTTGCTCAATGGTATTTTTGTATATTTTTTCGAGTTCGAGTTTCAAATCATCGGCTTTTTGGGCAATATTCTCTTTGGTATCGGTTTTATCTTTCGACGATTCGATGCCAAAATCGATGAGCGTTTGCAGCGAGGTGTCAAAATTTTTATCGGATAGGTTGAGTGCCAAATTTTCTTTTCGACGGTTTATTTTCAGGGCAATATCTTTGGTTCTTTGGTAAGGAATTTGATTTAAAAAGCCCTTTTCGCCCATAATATCGCAGCCCACACACTCAAAATCGTTGATGTTTCGAGGGTATTTTTTGAGCAATGCTTTGATGACGACGCAATTTATTTCATTGCTTTTTTGGTTAAACAATTGGGGTAAATCCATGCTATCTTGCCCAAATACAGGTGTTTTTGTGGCGATGAGCATCAGAATCAGGAAAAAAAATTGCTTTTTAAATGGCGTTGTTGGTTGTTTGACAAACATGGTTTTTTGGTTTGTTTTAAAGTTAAATTCGATATGAAGTTAAATGTAATAGTTCTTTATTTTAAGTTTCAAAACATGGGTCTTTTGGCTCGATACACCAAACCAAAACCAAGCCTTCGACGGGATTTTGCATACAAATATCTATATTTTTAGACAAATTAACGGTATTTAAATAAATCGTACAACTATTGTTTGAAAACGCCACGACTTGCATATTTTTTTTGAAATCCAATTGTCTTTGACCATAGCATTTATAAACCGCTTCTTTTGCCGACCAAGCTTGTGTCAAAACATACAATTCGTTGTCATTGGCAAGCATTTTTTTTAATAGAAGCTGCTCGTCTTGGCTCAAAAATTTATTTTTTAGGTCTCCAATTTTTGGTCTCACCCATTCCAAATCGATGCCCACTTTTTGTGTGTTTGCATTGATTATTGCCGCTGCAAAACCTTTGGTGTGTGTCAAACTGATTTCAACATCGGAACGGTGAGCCAGATAGGGTTTGGAAAAATCTTGTTTTTTGAGTACAAAATCACCCCCGACACAGTGTTTCAATGCCAACCGTGCGGCGAGGTAGCCTTTGCGTCGATTCTCGTTTTTGAAGGTCTGCAACTCATTTTGTTCGTCGGTGTTTGGTCTGTATAGTTGATGCAATTGACTTTCGGGTTCTTCTATCTGCCAGATGCCAATTTGCGTTTGTGGGTCGATGTGGGTCAGTTGAAACAACATATTTTTGTGTTATCGTCTGACGCTGATTTGGGCGGCATCAAGTTTGAGCAAGATAGCCAGCAAAATCGTAAATGCCCACAACGACGAGCCGCCATAACTGATAAACGGCAACGGAATACCAATGACGGGCAGCAGACCGATGGTCATGCCGATGTTAATAAAAACATGAAAAAAGATGATGCTTGCCACGCCGTAGCCATAAATTCGAGCAAAGTTGTAGGTTTGCCGTTCGGCTATCTCGACGAGCTTGTAAATCAATGCACCAAACAAGACAATGACCACCACCGTTCCCCAAAAACCAAACTCCTCGCCGATGGTACAAAAAATAAAATCGGTGCTTTGTTCGGGTACAAAGTTGAACTTGGTCTGTGTGCCTTGCAAAAAACCCTTGCCCAAAAAACCACCCGACCCAATGGCAATCAGCGACTGACGCACGTTGTAGCCCGTGCCTTTGGGGTCTTCTTCCAGCCCCAATAACACCTTGACACGGGTGCGTTGGTGAGGCTCCAAGATGTTTTCCATCGCATAATCGACACTTAGCGACAAACCCACGCCCAAAAACAAGGTAATGAGTGCAAACCAAACTCGGCTTCGCCATTTTTTTGCCCCAAAATAGACATAGCCCAGCAAGGTAAATGCCAAAATACCGATAATGACAAACTTATTAAAAATTAAAGAAAGGACAACCATCACGATGGCAAAGCCGCCAAAGAGCAGATAATTGCCCGATAGACCCTCTCTATAAAGCACAAAAACCAGCGAGGCATAGACCAAAACGCTGCCCGTGTCGGGTTGCAACAAAATGAGAATGGCGGGTATAGCAAGCAAGATGGCACACACAATTTGGGTCTTGGCTTTTTGTAGATTGGTGTTGTAGTTGTCTAAATAAGCCGCCAACGCCAGCAAAGTGCTTATCTTTGAAAACTCTGCAGGCTGCAAAGCAAAAGCCCCTATTTCAAACCATGCCCTTGCCCCATTGACCTTTTTGCCGTAAATCAACACACCGATGAGCATGACCACCATCAGACCATAGACCACAAAAGCCAAACCCTCGATGGTGTGCTGGTGTGTGGTCATGACAATGACAAAAATGAGCAGCGAAGTCGCAATAAAGATGCCTTGCTTGCCATAGCGTTGCGAAGAATCTACGATGCTCTGGTGGCTCGGGTCGTAAACCGCCGCATAGATAGACACCCAGCCGATGAGCATCAGGGCAATATAAATAAACAACACACTGGTATCTACGCTTGCAAATATTTTTTTGGTGTTGGTGGTGTTGTCTAACACAGGTTTTTAAGATGCTTTGAGGGTTTAAATAAACGATATTAGGTGCAAAGTTACTCAAAAATCATTGACAGTCTCTAATAAAAAACTATTCTTCATGAAAACAAACTATGAACAAGTGGTGTTTTGAGGTCTTATTTTTTGAAGTTTATGCGATTTTAGAAAAAAAAAATAAAAAACATTTTGGAAATCAAAAAAAAGTTTTTACCTTTGCACTCGCTTTGAAAAACAACCCAAGTCGGTTGGGGTTAAAGTTAAAAAATAATAGTTTCCGACTCTGTAGCTCAGCTGGTAGAGCAATACACTTTTAATGTATGGGTCATGGGTTCGAATCCCATCGGGGTCACTAAAACGAGATAGGGTTGCTTCAAAATCACTTGCGAAGCACTTGCGTCGGTTTGATAATATTGCGAATAAAGTTAAAAAATGCCCGGATGGTGAAATTGGTAGACACGCTACCTTGAGGTGGTAGAGCTTGAAAGGGTGTGCAAGTTCGAATCTTGTTTCGGGCACTCAATAAAAAATAACGAAAGTCAGTAAGTTCTAAAAAAACTACTGGCTTTTTTTGGTTTTAATGAGGTTGTTTAAACTTTTAGTTGCAAAAGGCAAAGAGTACAGAATGACATTATTCCCCTTCTTGGAGGAGTTAGGGGTGGTTCAAGGTCATTGGGAAATCTGATTGACAATCTCTAACCGATAAAATGAGATTTATCCAAATTTATTAACCAAAATTAAAGAGTTTAAACAAGTTCGATTTTTTTCTAAGCTTTTTTGACCAAATACCAGAATTCGACCAATTTTATTTGGCATTTATCGAAAAATAATAAAATTATTTTAGAAATCTAACAATATATAGTAAGTTTGGGTTTCTATTTGCTTTGCTATGTGCCAAACAAACAAATGGGCAAACCAAATCCATTCAAAATACAATCATATCCCAAATAATAAACCATAAATTTCATAACGTAAAGATGAACAAAACTTTTTCTACAACCGCCGTGTTGGTGTTTTTCATGCTCTTGTGCCTCAATGCCTCCGCACAATCCGAGCAAGCCATCGCACACTTCAACACCATCAAAAGCCAATACAAACTCTCTAAGCAAGATGTTGAAAATCACCTCATCACGAGCAGCTACAAAAGCACCACAGGCAGCCAAGCCACACACACCTACCTGACCCAAACCCACGCCAACATTGAGGTCATGGACGCTCACGCCAACATATCGGTAGAGCCAAACGGGCAAGTCCTGAGCATGCACAGCAGCTTCGTCGCCAACCTCGCCAAAACCATCAACACCACACAAGCCAATATCTTGCCCCAAAATGCAGTCGAGATAGTGGCAAGACTACACAGTATTACACTCACCAAAACCATCAATATACTGAAACCCGAGCAAGGACCAAACCGAAAAATCACCTTCGACAACACAGGCATCGCACTCGAACCCATAGACCTAAAACTCATCTACAAACACAACCCAAACACCAACACCACAAGGCTCGCATGGAACGTAAGCCTCTATAAACTCGACGGACAAAACTGGTGGCAAACACAAATCGATGCCCTAACAGGAGAAGTCATCGACGAGCAAGACTGGGTCGTAAAATGCAATTGGGGCACATGCAAACACACCAAGCACGCCAAAAACGCAACCTTGTTTGGAAAATTCCCAAAAGAATTGGAAAAAATATTTGAACGAACCGAAATAAAACAAAACCTCCCCGAACCACTCAAACCACAAAAAGCAATGGCAACAGGCGACTACAACGTCTTTGCCATTCCCGCCGAAGCACCAACATTTACCTCGCCCGTCAATACACCAACAATCGTAAACAACCCCTGGAACTCAGGCAATGCAGCCGCAGCAGTTGGGCTAACAAATTGGCACTTCAACAGCACAGGCACAAACTTTACCAACACCCGTGGAAACAACGTCTGGGCGCAAGACGACATCAACAACAACAACGGCACCGCAACAGCACAAACCACATCGGCAGCCTACGACTTTGGCTCTTTTGCATACAACTTAGCAGCAGCACCAAACACATACATCAATGCCGCAAACGTCAATCTATTCTACATGAACAACATTATGCACGATATATGGTATCAACACGGATTCGACGAGCCAAGCGGCAACTTCCAAGCCAACAACCTCAGCAGAGGCGGCACCCAAAACGATGCCGTCTTTGCTGACTCGCAAGACGGCGGCGGCACAAACAACGCCAACTTCGCAACCCCAGCCGACGGAACAAGCGGACGCATGCAAATGTATATATGGACCGCACCAACACCCGATAGAGACGGCGGCCTCGACAACGGAATCGTTGCCCACGAATACGGACACGGCATCTCAACACGACTCGTCGGCGGACCAGCAGTATCGTGCCTCACAAGTGCCGAACAACAAGGCGAAGGCTGGAGCGATTGGTTCGGACTTATGCTCGTGATGAAAGCAGGCGACGTAGGCACAACCGGAAAAGGCATCGGAACATACGCATTGGGAGAAGCCACAACCGGTCTGGGTATCAGAGATTACCGCTACTCAACCAACCTCACAACCAATCCATTTTCATATGCCTCCATCAAATCAACAGCACCAACAGGTACCCAAACAGGTACTTCGGCTGGTACAACCATCGCCGTACAATCGCAACCACACGGCATAGGCTCGGTATGGTGTACCATGCTATGGGAAATGACCTGGGAACTCATAGCCATGGAAGGATTCACACCCAACATATACACAGGCACAGGCGGAAACGTTACAGCCATGAAACTCGTTATCGAGGGTCTAAAACGCACGCCTTGTGCCCCAGGTTTTGTCGATGCAAGAGATGCCATATTGGCAGCAGATAAAGCATTATACAATGGTGTCCATGTGTGTGCCATCTGGAAGGCATTTGCCAAACGTGGTCTTGGATTTGGAGCTACGCAAGGAAGCTCAAACGACCGAAACGACGGCATAGAATCGTATGCTCTACCCGCTTTGCTGGTCGTAAACAAAACCGTTACCTCGCCTGCTGCACCAAGCTGCAATTCAGAAAACAGCCAAGTAACATTCAGCATAACAGCAAAAACAGAATGTGCAGCACAAAGCAACGTCCAAATCACTGATATACTCCCAGCAGGTCTAACTTACATTTCCTCATCTGGTGGCATCAACAACTCGGGTACGGTTACGTTTCCTACAACAAACATAGCAGCAGGTGCGTCATCGACAACATTCACCCTGACGGCACAGGTCGGCACAGGTTTGGGCATTCCACCAGCGAGCTTGCTCAACCAAACCATGGAAGGCACAGCAGCACCAACGGCAGTGTGGAGTACCAACACCATATCGGGTACTGCCAACAACTGGGTCTGGACCAACACCGCCGCAGCAAGTGGCACACGAGCCTATTTTGCAGCCAATCTTAATTCGAGCTCTGAAAGCCAATTGAGGCTAATCAATGGTTTGATACTGCAAGGCAGCAACCCAACACTTACATTCAACCACCGATACAACACAGAATTGGACTATGACTTTGGCTATGTAGAAATCTCTACCAACAATGGTGCGTCGTGGTCTATACTGGCAAGCTATTCGGGAACAGCAGGTACAGCATTTACACGTGTCTCTCTCAATTTGGCTACTTACCGTTGCCAAACAGTGGTAATAAGATTTAGAATGACCGCCGATGCAAACACAACGGCTACAGCTCCTGCTGGCTGGTGGATAGACGACGTGGCGGTAGGGCAAGGTACTGGTACCTGTATCCTCAATAGGGCTACGGCTACGGCAGGTTCGCTATCTGGTTCGGGTTCGGCAGGCGTATGTATCACCACACCAACGGCACCGCTCAACGTAGATTGGTATAGTGTGAAGGCAACGGCACAATCGCCCGTGATTGTTGTGGATTGGACGACGCTATCAGAAACCAACAATGCCTCGTTTGAGGTCGAAAGAACGACGAACAAAAACAGCACGTCTTTTGAAAAAGTGGCTACATTTGAAGGCAGTGGCACAACCAAAGATGCCCACAAATATGTTTTTGAAGACAAGTATGTGTCTGCAAACACGGCTTATTTTTATAGGATAAAGCAAGTTGATGTAGATGGCAAATTTAGTTATTCGACTATCGTGTCGGCTACTGTGAGGGATAATTCAAGATTGGCTATCAAGTTGTTTCCAAATCCTGCAAAAGACAAGGTGGCTATTAGCATCACTGGCGGACAAAGTGGCATGGTTTCTATCGTTGTGTTGAATGGTATGGGTCAGGTGATTGTGAGAAAAAATGTGAATAGCAATGATATTTTGGCACCGATAGACCTCCAACTTCCAGCAAACCTGCCTTCGGGTCTCTACAATGTGAATGTGGTCTCGGGGAGATTAATCCAAAATGAAAAATTGATTGTAGAATAAGATTTTTAATACACAAAAAATATTTTGCCTCGACGAACTTTATTGGTTTGTTGGGGCATTTTTTTCATGATTTTTTTTGTGGTTTGTGGCAAGAAATTTAAAAAAACGAACAAATTGCTAAATTAAAATTTTTGGCATGAATTGGCAAACGGTGTTTGGGGCATTTTTTTGGTCGATAAGACATTTTTTAAAAATATTGTTACATTATAATTAGATAAAAATAAATTTAATTTATTGATTTAAGATATTTGTTGTGTGTTTTTTATATATTAAATAAAAAAATATGATTAATAAAAAATGGTTAAAAACCCACAAGGTCATCAAAATGTATTTTATGGACTTAACGGCTTATTTTTTTGATGCATCTTTGTGATAGAAATTTGAATTAAAAAAATGCGTTCTACGATGAGACATACCATGAGTTTATTTTTGCTTTCTTTGGCGGGTTTGGTTGCTTTTTACCAGCTCAAAAAGATGGAAGATTTTAAATCAAAATCGGGTGTTGTTCGTGCGTTTGGTGAGCCGCAAAATGGTGTAGCAAAAGAGACTAAAAACCTTGGTTTTGATGCCGATATTGAAAAATTTTCGATGGAGATAAACCATTTAGACAGCAACGCAAACCGCATTGCCATTGCCCTCAAAGGGGTAAAAACGCAGACCATAGCCCTGTCGATAACAGACGAGCATGGAAAAAAAATGTTTGCTACCGAGCAAAAATTGCTTGCCGACAGCACTTTTGCACAAGTGGCTCTGAATATGAACCACTACAAAACGGGCAAATATATTGTGGAGGCAAGCACAGAAAGTGAATCTATCTACCACATAATAGAAGTACGATAAGATTGATTGATTGATTGATTTGGTTTTGAAATTTGAAAACCCCCTTGTGATAAGTGGGGTTTTTTGGTTTTTATGGGGTTTAGAGGTCTTCAAAAAAGCCCGTTTTTTTATTTTTTTGGACTTTATCCCACTCAAATGCTTTGCCATTCATGGCAATATAAACGCCTTCGGGGAGCGATTGGGCAAAGGCAATGGCGGCACCGAGATTAAAAAAACCGTCGCTGCTTCCAAATTTATAGGGAATAATAGCACCCGTCAGCACAATTGTTTTGTGTGTGGTGGTGGCGTTTTGTGCCAGTGTTTGTGCCGTTTGGCATATTGTATCGGTGCCGTGTGTGATGATAATGCGTTGTTCGTCGCAGTTTTGGCAGGAGTTGATGATGATTTGCCTGTCGTCGTCGGTCATTTCGAGGCTGTCAATCATCATAATGGTTCGGACGGCGAGTTGGGCGGTGCAGCGTCCCAAGCGTAGCATTTCGTTTACGTGTGTGTCTTTAAAGTATAGTTTGCCGTTTATTTCGTCGTATTCTTTGTCGAATGTTCCACCTGTTACAAGGAGTTTTATCATAATTGTTGGTCTGAATGGTGTGTTTTTAAAACCCTTC
>JAYWHZ010000097.1:0-14728 GCA_043777395.1 Bacteroidota bacterium | reverse complement strand
TAAATTAAATTAAATTAAATTAATAATTAAAATTTTAGAGAGAGACAAATATTGCCTCTCTTTTTTTCTGAATAAGCATTTTTATTAAAAAAATTGTACATTTGTTTTTTAAATTACTAATTTCAACCTACAACTACTAAAATACCATTCAAATCTATGTATTCTAAATCTGCATTACTCAAATTTATTGCTCTCCTTATGCTCTGCCTAAACGTTTTTAATGCACAAGCACAAGTGGATTTTTTGCCCAATTTTCCAAAACAAACCGACAGCATCACCATCATCTACAACGCTTTGCAGGGCAATGCCGCTTTAGCAAACTGCAACTGCACCGTCTATGCACACACAGGCATCATCACTTCTTCGCCTACTGGCACAGGCTGGACCAACGTACAAGGCAATTGGGCTACCGCAGACCCAAGAGTTCAGATGACCAGTTTGGGTAATAATTTGCACAGCATCAAATTTCACATCAATACTTTTTATAGTGTAGGAGTAGGTGCTACGGTTTTCAGGCTGGGCATGGTTTTTCGCAACCAAGCCGGCACCGTTGTGGGCAGAACCACCGCAGGCGGCGACATCTTTGTTCCCATCTACCAAGCCAATATTTTGTATGCCCGTTTGAATAAACCCATCGACAAACAATTTTTTGTTAATTTCAATCAAACCATTCCCATCGAAGGCGTTTCGTCGCTCAATAGCAACATGAGCATCGTCGTTGATGGCACGACAACCGTAGCTGCTGCAAACAACGTCAAAACCATTACACACAACCTCGTCGCCAATCAAACGGGTTCGCACACCGCCAAACTCATAGCAACCGCAAGCGGAAACACAGTCGTCGATTCATTTATCTATACGGTTATTCCACCAACCGTGTTTCAAAACCTGCCCGCAGGCATCAAAGACGGCATCAACTACCTCAACGATACTTCGGCAATTGTGGTGCTTTATGCACCATTTAAAAGTTATGCTTATGTGATAGGCGATTTTAACAATTGGCTGCCCAATAATTCTTTTCTGATGAAAAAAACATTGGACTCTACCCGCTTTTGGGTTCAAATAAATGGGCTTATCCCTCAAAAAGAATATATTTTTCAATATCTAATCGATGGAAATATCAGAATAGCAGACCCTTATACCGAAAAAACTGTTGATCCTTCCGATTCTGCCATTCCAGCAAGCGTTTATCCAAATCCACTGCCTTACCCAACAGCCAAAACCTCAAACATTGCTGGCGTACTCCAAACCACCCAAACACCCTACAACTGGCAAGTACCCAATTTTCAGAAACCCAACAAAGACAAACTCATTATCTACGAACTTTTGTTGAGAGATTTTAACATCGGTGGAACACTACAAGCCGCCATCGACTCGTTTTCGTATCTCAAACGATTGGGCATCAATGCCATTGAACTCATGCCCGTAGCCGAATTTGAGGGCAACGACAGCTGGGGCTACAATTGCAGCTTCTATCTGGCTTTGGATAAATCTTATGGCACAAAAAATAAGTTTAAACAGTTTATCGACCTTTGCCACCAAAACGGGATAGCAGTCATCATGGATGTGGTTTATAACCATGCTTTTTCGCAAGCACCCATCATGCAACTCTATTGGAATGGCACCAACATAACCCCAAACAGCCCCTACGGAAACGTTACAGCACGCCACGACTTCAACGTTGGCACAGACCTGAACCACGAAAGCCCTGCCGTCCGACAACTCGTTGAGCGTGCAAACGCTTATTGGATTCAAGAATACAAAATCGACGGCTATCGGTTCGACCTCTCCAAAGGATTTACACAACGCAACACACTGGGCAACACAGGTGCTTGGGGGCAATATGATGCTTCGAGAATTGCAATATGGAAAAATTACTACGATAAAATTCGCCTCGTCTCTTCCGATGCCTATGTGATATTAGAACATTTTGCAGACTATTCAGAAGAGAGAGAACTTGCCAACTACGGCATGATGCCTTGGGGAAACGTGAGCTACAATTTTGCCGATGTCATCAGAGGAATAGGTAATTTTAGCCTCACAGCACTTACGCACCAATCGAGGGGCTACAACCAGATGAATCTCGTGGGCTATGCCGAAAGCCACGACGAAGAACGAAACGTTTACAAAGCCATCTCATCGGGAAACAACACGAACCCAAACTACAACATGAGAGATCTCAACATAGCACTGCAACGCTCTGCCACAGCCGCCGCATTTCTAATTTTGACACCGGGACCAAAAATGATTTGGCAGTTTGGAGAACTCGGCTACGACGTATCCATTAACCAAAACGGACGGACAGGGCGAAAACCCATTCGCTGGGACTACTACAACGCCACACCCCAACGCCGAAATCTATTTACCATCTACAAAGCATTAAATAACCTAAAAACGAGCTATCCAGCCTTTTCATCGACCAACTTCACGACGAGCTACGGCGGTTATTTCAAAAAAATGACCATCGAAGACCCAACCATGGACGTGGTGGTATTGGGTAGTTTTTTTCCATACGACAACACGGTTTTCACGTTTTTTACCAAGACGGGCACATGGTATGACTATATGAGCGGCGATAGCATCAACGTGGCAAACATAGCAACCGATACGCTTCGGCTCAAACCAAGCGAATTTAAGATATTTACAACCAAACGACTGCCAAAACCAACCTTAGAATTCCCAATTGGCATTGACGAGACAGAACAAACAAACACTTATTTCACGATTTATCCCAATCCTGTTGGTAGCGAATTGGATTTAAGAAGGATAGAGGGCATCAAATCCATTAAAATAACCGATATGCTGGGCAAAAATATCTACAATACGGTTTCAAATGTTCCAATCAATGTATCGATGCTTGAAAAAGGGATTTACTTTGTCGAAATCATTAAAAAAGACAACACATTGATGCGAAGCAAATTTATCAAAGAATAAACATACTGCAAAACATTAATTTTAAAATGCGATAGAAACCAAAAAATCCTCTCTGTGTTTGACACACGAAGAGGATTTTTGTTTATTGGGTTCAAATGGTTTTAAAGGTGATGTTACACAAATATTTTACCAATGGTGGGCTTGCAATTTTTTGTTTGTCGAATGGATTTTCATAAACTCTTCTACCTTTTTTACCATATTTTTAGAGCCTATCACAATGGGCGTTCGCTGGTGAAGTTCGCTGGGTTCAATATCCATGATGGGCAAAAAACCATCGGAGGCGCTGCCGCCGGCTTGCTCCATCAAAAACGCCATCGGGTTGCATTCGTAGGCAAGTCGGAGCTTGCCCGTGGGGTCTTTTTGTGTGGGTGGATACATAAAAATGCCGCCTTTCATCAGGTTTCTGTGCAAATCGGCAACCATAGAACCGATGTAGCGAGAGGTATAAGGTCGCTGCGTGAGTTGGTCTTCTTCTTGGCAATACTTAATGTATTTTTTGATGCCTTCTGGAAATTTGATGTAGTTGCCTTCATTGATAGAGTAGATAGTACCGTTTTCGGGAATGCGAATGTTGCCGTGGGACAAACAAAACTCACCAATAGACGGGTCGAGTGTAAAACCATTTACGCCATGCCCGGTGGTATAGACCAGCATCGTCGATGAGCCGTAGATAATGTAGCCTGCTGCCACTTGGTTTCTACCTTTCTGCATACAATCGTCGATAGAACCCGCCGAACCCATTGGCGACACCCGCCTATAAATCGAAAAAACAGTACCAATAGACGCATTGACATCAATGTTGGAAGAGCCGTCCAACGGGTCAATCAACACCACATATTTGGCGTTTTTGGATATGCGTTCGTCGTAGATGGGAATGATGTCGTCGTTTTCTTCCGAAGCAATGGCACAGCATTCGCCGCCTGCCTCCAAGGCTGAAACAAATTGGTCGTTGGCAAATATATCGAGTTTCTGAACCGATTCGCCCTGAATGTTGATGGTGCCAAAATGCCCCAAAATATCGACCAAGCCGGCTTTGTTCACCTCACGGTTTACGGTTTTGGCTGCAATGCCAATATCACGCAGCAGGCGTGAAAGTTCGCCTTTGGCATAGGGAAATTCGCTTTGACGCTCGATGATAAACTGCCCTAATGTGGTTATTCTACCGTATTTTATCATATTGTTTTGGATAATAAAAGTATAAAAAATTAAAAATTTGGTTAATTTAAATGCCCGATGGCAATAGGTCTTTTGGCGAATATTCGCTAAACACCGCAAAGTTGCTCATAATAATTGATATAAAAAAATTTATTTTAATTTTGTCTTTATTTTTAATCAAATTGTTATAATTTTGCAGGCTATTATAACGACAACACGCATAAATTTTAGCAAACCAAAATATTATTTTTAGATTACTACACACCAAGAACGTACCATTCTCAACCTGTTTTATGCACGAAAATCACCTTCATTGCTACCTCAATGATGAACTACTGCCTTTGCACGAAGCCACAGTGTCTATCCAAAACCGTTCGTTTCGGTATGGCGACGGCATTTTTGAGTCCATCCGAGTGGTGCATAAAAATATCCCGTTTTTTCACCTTCATTACCAGCGGCTCATAGCAGGTTTAAATGCTTTGCAGATAGAAATTCCCAACCATTTTAATAAATTTTACATCAAAAGCAAACTCATAGACCTGATAGCTGCCAACAAAATAGAGAGCGACGCACGCATCAGACTGACGCTATACCGACAGGGCGAAGGCAACTACACGCCCGAAAACAACCGATTGGGCTACCTCATGGAATGTACGCCGCTGGCAAGCGAAGGCTACAGCCTCAATAAACAAGGGTTGATGCTTGATATTTTTTATCAATACCAAAAAGACGAACGGTTTCTGACCCATGTCAAACACGCCAGTGCCTTGATATACGTGCTGGCAAGCCGATTTGCCAAAGACAACAACTGTGCCGAAGCCATTATCATCAACAACAGCGGGCGGGTGGTCGAGTCGTCGTCGTCGAATATTTTTATCATCAAAGACAATAAAATCATTACGCCGCCGCTGAGCGAAGGGGCGCTGCCGGGTGTCATGCGGTCTATCGTTTTGACCATAGGCACTTGGCACGAGATGGCGTTTGTGGAGCAAATCTTGACGATAGACGACGTGCTGAATGCCGACGAAGTGTTTTTGACCAATGCCATCAAGGGCATTCAGTGGGTGGTGGGCTGCCAACACAAACGTTATTTTAGGAAACAAACGCCCAGGCTGGTCGATGCACTCAATATGTATTGCGAAAGTTTGTTGTTTTGAAAATAAATTGTAATGAAAAATAAATAATCAAAACTAATATTGCCAAACTTGCGTTTCATTAGACACTCAAAAACGCCGTACACCAAACCCAGAAATACACTTAAAAATATATTCACACATACTCATTAAAAAAAAGATGACCAACAAGACATTTAAAATCATGGCATTGCCAATTTTAGCATTGGCATTGGCAGCTTGCTTTATTCAAAGCAAACCTAAAAACGACAGAGAAAAAGACCAACTATTGCTCCGCTATGTGCTAACAGGATTGGATAAACAACATTTTGATCCCCAAACCATCAACGATGAATTTGCCGAAAGGGTATTTAAAGAATATTTGGAGGTAACAGACCCCAACAAAAAGTTTTTTCTCCAAACAGACCTCAAAGAACTCGAAAAAATAAAACGCAAAATAGACGACCAAATCAACGAAGGCAGCTATCTGTTTTTGGACAAAGCGACTGAAATATTCACCCAGAGGGTCAAAGATGCCAAAATTTTTAACGACGAGCTGCTCTCCAAACCTTTTGTGTTTACAAGCGAAGAATATTTGGAACTCGACGCAAAAAAATCAACTTTTCCAAAAAATAAAGAAGACCTCAAAGACACCTGGCGAAAATACCTCAAATACCTCGTCATGGCTCGAGTCGCCGACCGCCTCGAACTCCAAGAACGGGCAAAAACCAAACAAGACACCTCCGTTGAAATAAAATCGCTTGCCAAGATAGAAGAAGAAGCCAGAGACAAAGTCAAAAAAAGCCAAGCAGACGTGTTTAGACGCTACGAACAACTGAACCACGAAGAACACTTGGGCAACTATATCAACGCCATTCTGGCTAGCTTTGACCCACACACAGACTACTACGCCCCAAAAAAGAAAGAAGACTTCGACATCAACATGTCCGGGCAACTCGAAGGCATCGGGGCAACGCTCCAAGCCGAAGGTGGTTTTGTAAAAGTCGCCGATATTGTCATTGGCGGACCAGCCTACTTGCAAGGCAAACTCAAAGCAGGCGACGTGATTATGAAAGTGGCACAAGGCAAAAATGAACCTGTGGACATAGAAGGCATGCGTATGGACGATGCCATACGGCTCATCAGGGGAAAAAAAGGCACCGAAGTGCGGCTCACCGTCAAGACCTCAAAAGGCGATATGAACACCGTTACCATCATTCGTGATGTGGTAAAATTAGACAACACTTTTGCCAAATCATCTGTTTTGGAAAACAACGGCATTCGCATGGGATACATCTTTCTACCCCAGTTCTATGCCAATTTTAACCAGTCGGGCGGCAGAAGCTGTGCCAACGACGTGAAAAATGAACTCGAAAAACTCAAAAAAGAAAACGTCAAAGGGATCATTTTAGACCTGAGAAACAACGGCGGCGGCTCGCTCCAAGACGTGGTCGATATGTCGGGTCTGTTTATCCAGCAAGGACCGGTGGTTCAGGTCAAATCTCGCTACGAAACGCCTATGGTACTCGAAGACAAAGACCCTCGGGTGCAATATTCGGGTGCGTTGGTGGTCATGATTAATAATTTTAGTGCCTCTGCCTCCGAAATTTTGGCTGCCGCTATGCAAGACTACAAACGGGCAATAATCGTCGGTTCAAACTCTTTTGGCAAAGGAACAGTCCAACGTTTTATTGATGTTCCCTACGATATGGGAGCGATGAAACTCACCACCCAAAAATTTTATCGGATAAACGGCGATGCCACACAAATCAAAGGCGTAGCACCCGATATAGCTTTGGTCGATGACTATTCTTACCTCAAATTTGGTGAAAAAGATGAAGATTTTCCACTCAAATGGGACGAGATAGCACCCGCCAGATACCAACAATGGTCTGTGCCGCTTGTCGATGTAGCCACACTGAAACAAAAAAGCACGCAAAGGGTAAACAACAATCCGCTTTTTGCCTTGGAGCAAGAAAAAGCCTTATCGTTCAAACGCCTGCAAGACGACACCAACTATTCGCTCAACATCGAAAAATACATCACCCAAAACGCCAAAAACAAAGCCGAAAGCAAAAAATTTGACGACATTAGAAAAACCATCGAAGACTTTAAAGTCTATACACTGCAAGACGACAGAAGCGACACAGAAAGCGACACCACAAAAGCCAAAACACGACAACGCTACAACGAAAACCTACAAAAAGACATTCACCTGTTTGAAACCATGCAGGTGATGAAAGACATGATTTAATCAAAAATTTTAGGTTGAAACGCAGCCAAAACATTAAAAAAACAAGAGATACTGCATAGCTGTGTCTTTTGTTGTATAGTCGAACCAATAAATAAAAAAAAATGTTCTTGTTTTTAACAAAAAATAATCTGCCATGCTCAACAATTATAAAAATACCGTTACCGAACGCTTTTTAAAATATGTACAGATAGACACCCAATCCAATGCCGACTCCCAAAGCCAGCCTTCAACAAAAAAGCAGCTCAGACTCAGTCGGATTTTGGTCAAAGAACTCCAACAAATGGGTATCGTCGATGCCGAATTAGATGCCTTTGGCTACGTTTATGCCACACTACCCGCCAATACGCCCAAAGAAAATGTGCCGACGATTTGTTTTTGTGCCCACGTGGATACCTCGCCCGATTGCAGCGGCAAAGACGTGAAACCCATCGTGCATCAGCAATGGAATGGCTATGACATTGCCCTGCCCGACGACCCAAGCCAAGTGCTTTCCATACAAAAATATCCCGAACTCAAATCGCAAATTGGTCATGACCTCATCACCGCAAGTGGCTTGACACTGCTTGGAGCCGACGACAAAGCAGGCGTAGCCGAAATTATGGATGCCATGAATCACCTCATCAATACACCTCAAATCAAACACGGCACCATCAGGCTGCTGTTTACACCCGACGAAGAAATCGGCAGAGGAACGGCAAAGATAGACCTCAAAAAACTCAATGCCCACGTTGGCTATACACTCGACGGGGGGCGTGTGGGGAGCTTAGAAAACGAAACATTCTCGGCAAATGCGGTCAAGATAACCATCTTTGGGGTATCTACTCACCCGGGCTATGCCAAAAATAAAATGGAGAATGCCCTCAAAATTGCTGCCAAAATCGTTGATAAACTCCCAAAAAATAAACTTTCGCCCGAGACGACGCACAAACGAGAAGGTTTCATTCACCCAACGGCACTGCATGGCACTGTGGAACAAGCTACGATAGAATTTATTGTCAGGGATTTTTCGAGCCACAAGCTAAATGAAAAACACCTTTTACTCCAAAAAATAATGAACAAAGTCATTGCCAAACATGAGCCTGCTACCGCCAGTTTTGAAGTAAGCGAACAATATAGAAACATGAAAGAAATCATAGACCAACACCCAAACACCATCTATTATGCAGCCTTAGCCATGAAAAAATCAAACATAAAACCCGATATTCAGCCTATAAGAGGCGGAACGGACGGCTCGAGACTCTCGTTTATGGGATTGCCATGCCCAAATCTATTTGCAGGCGAACAGCTCATACACTCTCGGCACGAATGCGTCTCGGTGCAAGATATGGAAAAAGCCGTCGAAGTCATTGTTAATCTATGCCAAATCTATGAAGAAAACCCAAACAAAGGCTAATGGCATCATTTTTGTTAAATAAAAGATTGTTTCAACGGCACAAAATCAAGATTTATGACTTATCTGCCTTTGCAAGCCAATAATTGAAGTTACTAATCTACCTTTGCACATGTTCCTTTTTAAATCAAACAAAGCAAACCATATAATATTAAAAACAATGAAATTTAGAATTACTTTGATTACAATCTTTTTGAGCATCTTAAACTTTATAACCAATGCCCAACCCATCTCGCCAGGACAAAACGACCCCACGTTTAACGCCGCAGGCTCTGGTACAGACCGTGGCATATGGTCTATCGTCAAACAACCCGATGGCAAAATACTCATAGCAGGATACCTGACCACCTACAACGGCGTGGCAGCCAATGGTCTTGCCCGACTGAACCCTGATGGCTCATTAGACAACGCCTTCCAAAACAATGTTGGAGCAGGCATCCAGCCCAGTTTTATCAACTATATCAGAAAAGTAACCCTTCAACCCGACGGTAAAATACTCATAGCAGGCACATTTTCGACCTACAAGGGCGTATCTCGAAGCGGCATTGCACGCCTAAACGCCGACGGCACGCTGGACAACACATTCAACATTGGCACGGGCATCAACACCAATACCAACACCATCTACACCGTATTGGTGCAACCCGACGGCAAAATCATTATCGGTGGCAACTTTACAGCCTTCAACGGCATACCAAAAAACCGCATTGCACGCCTGAACGCCGACGGCACATTAGACAACACCTTTTTGACCAACGCCAACAACTCGGTCTATACCATCAGCCTCTATGGAACCAATAAAATCCTTATCGGCGGTGCATTCAACACCATCAACGGCACCAACAGAACGGGCATTGCACGCCTGAACACTGATGGTATATTGGACAATACGTTTGCCATAGGTACAGGCACAGACGAAGAAGTGTTTGGCATAAACCAACTGCCCAACGGCAAAATAATTATGGTGGGCGACTTCCGAAAAATCAATAACATCGCCCAAAGAGGCATTGCTCGCCTGAACGCCGATGGCTCATTAGACAATACCTTTGCCGCTGGCGTAGGAACAAACGCCTATGCGGCTGGATTTGTAGTGGACCAAAACGAAAAAATCATTCTCTTTGGTGGATTTGACAGCTACAACGGCACATTTATACGCAACATCGTACGCCTAAACACCAACGGCTCGATAGACAATACCTTTACACCAACCTTCAACGTGAACCCATCGGCAAATGTAAGAGCCATCTTTACCGTCGAGTTTCAAGACACCACAGCAATACTCATCGGTGGATTGTTTGAAAACTACAACGGCACAAGCAAAAACCATTTGGTTCGGTTGGCTTCTGTACT
The DNA here is from genome assembly GCA_043777395.1 of Bacteroidota bacterium. Lineage (GTDB taxonomy): Bacteria > Bacteroidota > Bacteroidia > UBA7662 > JAYWHZ01 > JAYWHZ01. Next base: position 4,533 of record JAYWHZ010000097.1, on the reverse strand, counting down.
CTCGACAAGCATAGAAAACAATGAATCAAAAAATAGTTTGTTTCTAATGTATCCAAACCCAGCAACAGGAGGACAAATCACCATTCAACTCAAAGACCAAACCCTCGACAAGGCAAGCATAAGCATCATTGACCTGCTTGGAAAAACCATTGCCCAACACCACAACATCAGCACCAACACCAACACGGCGTTCAATCTTGATGTTTCTGCCCTAAACAACGGCATTTATATCACCAAAATCGTAACCGATAAAGGTACTTTTAACCAAAAACTTTATATTCAAAAATAATCAATAAAATATTAAATACAGTACAAAAAATGAAAAAAATACTCTTTTTATCCTTGATTGTCGCTACGATGCTCACCGCTTGTACCGAAGAAGAATTGGTTACCAAACGCTTAGATGGCACTTGGGACGTGAAAAAAGTGGACTACTCCGCCAAAATCATTTTACCCCCACCCATCTCATTGGAAGTTCCGGTGAGCGGCATCTCCGAAAACTCGGGCAACATGGTCTTTTCTAAGAAAAATGACGAATGCAGCTACGACATCAGCTTCACCACCAAACCCATCGAACTGACGGGACTCGGCTCCATTCCCGCCACGCCAATCACCATCAAAGGCAAAGGCACTTGGACAAACACAGCCAAAGAGGTAACAATCACCAACAGCGACAGCCTAAAAACAAAATTTGTGTTTGCTATCCAAAAAAACGAACGCTACCTCCAAGAATGGAAAACAACCATCAACTACCAAATAGCACAACTGGGCAACACACCCGTGCCGGTAACATTGGTTATCACAATGGAAAAAAAGCGATAAACATAAAAAAAATAGCTACATTTGCTGGTAAGTTCTCAAAACACTTTACCAGCTTTTTTTTATTCCAAATACCACTGATAGATGTCAATCCCATTCAAAAAAATAAATAAGATACTCGTAGCCAACCGTGGCGAAATTGCATTGAGGGTCATGCGGTCTGCACGTGAGCTAAACATCAAGACTGTAGCCGTGTTTTCAGAAGCCGACCGCAATGCCCCTTTTGTCCAATATGCCGACGAGGCGGTCTTGCTCGGTCCAGCACCATCAAACCAATCCTATCTGTTGGGCAACAAAATCATAGCCATCTGCAAGCAACTCAACGCCGATGCGGTGCATCCGGGCTACGGCTTTTTGAGCGAAAACTCTGCTTTTGCCAAAAAATTGGAACAAAACAACATCACCCTTATCGGACCGTCTGCCAGCTCGATGGACGCTATGGGCAACAAACTCGCCGCCAAACGAACCGTCAAAAACCACAACATACCCATGGTTCCCGGCACACCCGATGCGATAGACGACGTGGAGGTTGCCAAAAAAATATCTGCCGACATCGGTTTTCCCGTCCTAATAAAAGCAGCGGCAGGCGGCGGGGGCAAAGGCATGAGGGTGGTAGAAAACATAGAAACCTTTGAACAGCAGATGCACTTAGCCATCAACGAAGCCGTGAGTTCGTTTGGAGATGGTGCCGTTTTCATAGAAAAATACATTGCTTCGCCCCGACACATCGAGATACAAATATTGGGCGACCAACACGGTAACTGTGTCTATCTGTTTGAACGTGAATGCTCTATACAACGCCGACACCAAAAACTCGTCGAAGAAGCACCTTCGGTATTGCTCACGCCCGAAGTGCGAAAAGCCATGGGCGAGGCAGCCGTCAGGGTGGCCCAATCGTGTCATTATTTTGGTGCTGGAACGGTAGAATTTTTGGCAGACAACGACCTGAACTTCTATTTTTTGGAGATGAACACCCGTTTGCAGGTAGAACACTGCGTTTCGGAACTCATCACGGGCATAGACCTTGTTAAGGAACAGATAAAAGTGGCACAGGGCGAACCGCTCAGTTTTAGACAAGAAGAACTTGAAATCAGAGGGCATGCCATAGAACTTAGGGTGTGTGCAGAAGACCCTGCCAACAATTTTTTGCCCGATATAGGCACATTGAGCCTCTACAAGCGACCGCAAGGCATCGGCATACGGGTAGATGACGGTTTTGAGGAAGGCATGTCTATCCCAATTTATTATGATTCGATGATTGGCAAACTGATTGCTTATGGACAAAATCGCCAAGAAGCCATCGGACGAATGATAAGAGCCATCGATGAGTATCAAATTATTGGCGTTGCCAATACGCTCGAGTTTGGAAAATTTGTGATGCAGCACCCAAAATTTATTTCGGGCAACTTTGACACCAAGTTTATTGACCTTTATTTTGACCCCAAACACCTTATTGAAGAAGACCAAGCAGACGAACTTAACATTGCTGCTGCTGTGGCTGCACACTTGTTTGAAAAATGGCAAGCCAAACCCATTATCCCCAAAACCGAGCAAAACCCCAGCCGACAGTCGGCATGGCGAACCAATAGATTGAAATAACTTGAATTGATTGAAAAAAACCAAACTTTTGAATATGCTCGACTACATTCGCCTGATACGTGTTGGAAATTTGCTGCTCATTGCCACAACGCAATATCTGATGCGTTATGCCTTGATAGAACCCATTTTGCGGAGCGACGGCTTGCAGCCCATCTTGACCGATGTCCAATTTTTCTTTTTGGTTGGCACGACATTGCTGGTGGTTGGCGGCGGTTATATCATCAACGATTATTTTGATTCGAGGATAGATGCCGTCAATAAATCCAAAAAACTGTTGGTCGGTTTTAGCATCAAGCGGCGTTATGCCTTGCTGTGGTCTGGGTTGTTTAGTGTGGTTGGGATTGGTATTTCGGTTTATTTGAGCCGTTTGTCGGGTATTAAGCTGCTGTTTTTTGTGCAGTTGATTGGCGTTTTTGTGCTTTTGAAGTATTCGGAGGTGTTTAAAAGAAAATTTTTGACTGGCAATATTTTGATTGCTCTGCTGATGGGTTTGGCTGTTTTGATGCCTGCTTTATACGAAACGGTTGCACTTAGTGTGTTGTATCGGCAGAGTCCCAACTTGGCAAAAGCATTGTTTTACACCATTTTGGTTTATACTCTTTTTGGCGTTTTGGTGGTTTTTGTTCGTGAGGTTCTCAAAGACATGCAAGATATTGACGGCGACATTGACGTGAGGGCAAAAACCGTTCCTATCGTCTGGGGAATAAACAGAACGAAGTGGCTTTTGATTGGTATTTTGGTTTTTATATTTGGTTCTATCGGTTATTTTATCTACATCAAGCTGATTAAAAAAGAATACATCATTTTTTTCTATACCGCTTTTGGTGTTCTGGTGCCGTGTTTGCTCACCATGTTTCAGGTTGCCGTTGCAAGCACCAAAACCCAGTTTCAAGCCTCGAGACAGTCGTTAAAGATATTGACTTTGGGCGGCATTTTTTCACTCATGGTTTTTTATTGGATTTATAAGTTTCAATAAACAACATTATTGAACCAAAAACTGGGCAAAATCGTGTGCTAATTTTTGTGCATCGCACATGGTTTGGTATCTGTGAAACGCATTTTGCCGCATTTTGAGTTTTTTCTCATCAGACTGTTCATCAAACGCCATCAATTTTTGGGCTAAAATCTTGCCGTCCAGCGCTGCGGGTAGCAAACTACCCACATGCTCATCGATAATTTCGGCGGTGCCGCCCACGTCGGTGGCTAACACGGGTATCGAAGCCGAAAAAGCCTCCATGATAGAAATCGGAACGCCTTCGCTCGTGCTGACATTCACAAACAAATCGAACGTATTTTCAATATAATAAAGCAAAATATCTCGACTATCTACCAAACCCATCAGGTTAATGCGTATGTTTGAAGGCATTTTTTTGGCACTTTTATTGAGTTCGGGCATCAACAAACCATCGCCTATGTGTGTCCATTCGACACGCATGGTTTGGGGCAACATTTCGAGGGCTTCGAGGATCAGATGCACTCTTTTTACAGGCACGAGCATCGAGCAGCTCACTATCCGAAAAACACCGTCGGTGCTTGATTTTGAAATGCCTTGACTGATGGTTCCGCAGCGAGCCACACCAAAGTTGGAGGCATCGTGTTTGGGATAATGATTTTTTAAATGCTTCAAACCATCTTCGGATATAGAACAGATGCTGGTTGCAGAAGCCAAAAGTTGTGTGCGATAGGGCATATAACCCTTTTTTTTATCCTGATAGAGGTCGTAATTGTGCAAACGAACCACACTTTTTCGATAGCGACTTGGCTCGATGGTGGGCAAAATATCGCAAGTGCCTTTGCCCCAATAAAAATACAAAACAGTGTCTGGGTCTATCTCGTCGATTATTTTTTTGAGTATCGGGTGGTGTGCAAGCCTATAATGATTTATGCTCGAAATCAACCACAAAACGCTGTGCGTTCGGTCTAAAAACACCCGTTTGTTCCAAAATTCTTTAAAATAATAGAGACAATCTTTGCTGCCCATCAACCTAAAAATATCCGAAAACTTTGCCAGATAAATTTCTTCTTCAAACAGCGGCAACACACTTTCTACGCCTTGCGGCAGCGGTTTTGGGTCGTCAAAATTGCCAGCATAGTGGAGCGGCACGACCGTTATCT
>JAYWHZ010000096.1:0-4095 GCA_043777395.1 Bacteroidota bacterium | reverse complement strand
ACCCATGTTTGGTATTTTTAGGGTTTGGTTGTCAAATTTTTCTTTTTTAAACCGCACCACATGCCCATCTATCCACCCCAATCCATCCAAAACACCCTCTTCGCTGCCTTTTCCCAAGAGTTGCATGCCCACACAGATGCCGAGTATAGGTGTTTTTTCTACAAGGACTTTGTGGTTGAGCGTTGCTAAAAAATTGGATTGTTGGAGGTTTTCGGCACAGTAGTCGAATGCTCCTACGCCGGGCAAGATCAGTTTTGAGGCATCGGCAATCTGCTGGCTATCTGACGAGATGAGGGATTGAACGCCAATTTTTTTGAGCATATTTTGTATTGATGCTAAGTTTCCAACTTTATAATCGACAATTACGAGCATTATTTTATCATTTAAAGGTTGGGTCTGTGGGCAAATATTTTCTTAAAACAACATATTTGGTTATCGGTATTGGTTGATGAGTTTCATTATTTCTGGGTGATTGATTGCCACTGGATAGACCTCCAAAAAGTTATCTATTTCGAGTGGGTCTCGGTCAAGTGCTTGTTGGAGTAGTTCAAAGGCATAGTCGGTTTGTTGTTTTGAGTCGAGCAGCGTACCAGCGTATCGGTATAGGTATTCGGCTTCGGTTTTGTGGTAATTCATACCTATTTGGAGGAGTTCGTTGGCGTTTTGGGTTTGGTTGAGTTCAAACATGAGGCTGGCGAGATCTACTCGGCAGTCGATGTAGAGCGGGTCGAGTTCCAATGATTTTTGGTAGAGTTTTAGGGCGGCTTCGTTTTGGTCGAGGTTCGATTTGCAGTCGGCAAAATGATACCAAAACTCGGCGTTGTCTGCTTCGATGGCAATGGCTTTTTCTATCCATCTGATTGCCTGTGGGTATTGTTCGAGAAACGACTCGCAGACCGACAATCCGAACAGGGCATCGGTATAGGTTTTGTCTATCGTGTGGGCTTGTGTGTAGTATAAGATTGCGAGGTCGTATTGCTCCATTTTTTCATATCCGATACCCACTGCACAGTAGAGCAACGGTTGTGTATCGTCCAATGGTATGCCTTCTTTGAAGGTATCTACGGCGTTTTGGTATTGCTCCATGTTGATATAGACGTTTCCTTTTGCCAGATAGGTTGCTGTGTCGGTATCGTCTATTGCCAGGCTGTAATCGTAGGCTTGGATTGCTTTTTCAAACTGTTCGGCTTTGTTGTGTAGTTTTCCCAGCAGATACCATGCGTCGCTCGAGTAGGCGTTTTGGTCTATGAGGTTGTTGAAGAAAGCGATGCCTTCGTCTGTGTTTTTGAGTTCGCCAAAACAAAAGCAGATATCGTAGAGTGCCGTCGTGTTTTGGGTGTCTTGTGAAATGGTTTTTTTGAGGTAATAGATGGCTTCGTCGTATCGTTCGGTTTGGATATATAGGGTTGCAAAAGCCATTTGGACAAGTTCTTGGGTGTCTTCGTCGGTGAGTTTGTCGGCTTTTACGAGGTTGTCGATGGCTTCGTCGGTGTTGCCGCTCATGAGGTGTGCTTGGTGTCTGAGAAAGTATATGTCAAAATCTTTTTCGAGGATTTCGGCTTTATCCAGAGCCACAATTGCGTCTTCGTAGCGGCTAAATTGGAGGTCTATTTGTGCTTTTTTGATGAGAAAAACGCCAGAAAATGGGTTGTGGTCAATGCCAAAGTTGGCGACTTGCTCGGCTTTTTCAAAATTGCTTTCCATGACATAGTAATCAAAAATATCTTCTAAGGTGTCTGTATCGAAGTAGTAGAACGCTTTTTGTGATAGCATTTCTTCAAATCGATTGACAAAAGGCAGTATTTCTTTTCTGAAATCGTTGTTTGGCGAGTTAAATAAGTTGTTGTCGTTCAATGTTTGATGGCGTTTGTGTCAGTAAAATAGATGAATTTTAATTGCAAATCAAGACTCTAAAAATTTAAATTAAATCTGAGTGTAAAAATACCAAAAAAAAATGATTTACACATCTTATTTCAAAAAACCACCGCAAAACACTGGGTTTTTAAAAGCCATATCGATTTTTTTGAACACGGGCAAATGCCTAAAACAACGGCATTAAAAAAAAACCTGAACAGCACCTTTTGCTTCACACCAATAAAGCTAAGGCACTGTTGCAGGAAAAAAACGGAAATGATTTTTACTTTCTATTGTCTTGCATTTCTAAAACTACTTTCAATATTTTTACAAAATGGGCATCACAATCGGGTCTTTCTGGCGGTTCTAATCGTCTATCTTTACCAATTTTGAAGTGGTGTGCGTAAAATCTCCGTTTATATTGACAAAGTACACGCCCGACTGCAAGCCGCTCAAATCCATTTCAATGGTATTGACCTCATAGTTGTTGGCAAAGCCTTTGTACAGGTTTTTGATGGGTTGCCCATAGACGTTACAGAGCGTCACGTTGATGTTTTGCTCTTGTGAAACCTTAAATTTCAGTCTCGTGATGTCTTGTGTTGGGTTGGGTGCTATCTCTATTTCTTTGCCCAAAGGGCGTTCTTTGACCGTTACGGCTACCCTTTCAGAAAGGTCGAAAGTGCCGTTGTGGTCTATTTGTTTGAGCCTAAATGTGTGAATACCCGGTGTCAGTTCGTCGATGGCAAAGTTGTAGTTGCTCAATTGATTGGTGTTGCCGTTGCCTTTTACGAACCCAATGGCTTTGAAACTGCCCTTGTCGTCGGTCATTTGCTGCACCTCAAAACCCTTATTGTTGGTTTCTGTGGCGGTACTCCACACGATGAGTGCGTTGTTTTCTTTTCGAAGATGTGCCTTGACCGATAGCCACTCTACGGGTAGGTTAGTCGGTGGCGTTTTAGATACATTGACGTTGGCAAAAGCCGTTAACCCAATGCTATTTGCGTTCACAATGGCACCCATGTTGGCAGCCAGCGAGGCTTTGTAGCCAAGCGATATGGTGTTTGTGGCAGGTGGGATACTTGCCGATAGATTGAGTACGATTTTTACATTATTGATGATTTGAATGCTCGTTACGGTGATTGTGGTGCTTATCTGGTTGTTTAGTTTTATTTCAAAATCATTGTTAATGTTGTTGCCCTGCAACGCAATAGCATCGTTTGAGTTGGCTAAGAAAAACGTGATTTGTGTTTTTTGTGCATTGCTGATATAGACCTTCGACTCGTCGATGCTTGGTGCTTCAATGTTGTTGGCGGGCGTTGTGGCACCGTAGAGGTCTCTGTTGATGAGATAAAAAGCCCTTTGTGCCAATTGTTTGTTGCCTGCATATCGGTAGTGGCAGTAGTCGGTAAAGACATTGGCATTGACGATGCCCGACGTAGAGATGAGTTCTACATTGGGATAGATGTTTGCAAATCGGCGTTGTTCGTTGCGTACATCGAGCATTGGGTATAAGCCATAAACGCTACAGCCATTGCTGACCTGAAAGACGTAGATTTTTTCTAACAGCGGGAAGTCTTGCTGCCATGCCAAGCGTAAGTTTTGGAGACCAATAAGGTGTTCTTCGGCACTTGTGTCGGCTTCGCCTTGATAGTAAAGCACGGCTCTGACGCCATTTTTTATGCCTGCGTCTATGAGTCTTCGCAAGAGCCGCCCGTAGTTGGTGTTGATGTCGGTGGGTTCGGCGTTGTTTCGGGCAAAATACTGGATAGTGCGGCTTGCAAAAGCCCCATTTACTACGGCAATTGGCACACCTGTCTTGTCTTTCATGAGCCGAGCGAGCCTCAATGCCCATTGCCCCACTTGGTTGCTGCCTGTGTTGCCGCCGTCGCCGCTGGCTACATACCAGTTTTGGTCGCTTTGTGTTAGGCTTACGTTTGAGCCTCGATAGCCGAAGGTTCGGATAAAGGCATTGCGATTTTCGGGATTGGCGTAGCCATCAAACTGGGGCGAAAGGGCGTTTGATTGTCCTTGCACCACGATAACGTCGCCGCAAACGATGCTATCTGCCAAGGCAATGAGCTGCTCTACATTGCTGATGCGTGCATAGAGGGCATATTTCCAGTTGGTGGTATCGGCTGCTACGGTGGTGCTAAAATTGAATGAAGCACTGCCGTTGAGGTAGTTCAGGTTGGTGTTTAGGGTAGAGTTGAGGCTGTTGTTGGCATAGATTTTTAGGACCAT
>JAYWHZ010000095.1:0-4108 GCA_043777395.1 Bacteroidota bacterium | reverse complement strand
TTGCGACCTGCTTTGGCTGCAATTTGAGCAAAAGTTGGGTCAAGAATGGCACAAATATGCTGCTTTTGGTGGCGGCACCTACCAAATTGACCACATGCGGAAGACCAATTTTTATGAACAAATAAGCCAAGACATCAAAAAAAAGTTGGGCAACGGGCAGACCCTCAGCAGTGCAACGATTAGCCGAATGGTTGAGGCAAAAAGAATGAGCAGCAACACCAAAAAGCAAACCTTAGATATTTTTTGCCGCTATGTGGGTTATGAGGGTTGGGTCGATTTTAGACAAAAAATGAGCATTTGGCTCTTAAAAATACCACACACGACACGATATTGAAACCTATGGAGCCTCAAAATCCAGAAGTTTTGCCCACAGAAACCCATCGAAACAAAAAATATTATCCAAAAATACTTTCTTAGGTTTCGTTGGCGTGGTGGCACCGCAAGAGCCGATATTTTGGGTGCCGTAGCCCAAGCCACTCGCTACAAAAGAGGTTATTGCATTCTGCCCTCAAATTTTAGCATCGTGTATGTCAAATGCGTCGAAAAAACGGAAGCATATATCACCCTTCAAAGCCGAGAACACTGGTATTTGCCCATCAAAAATGTAGAAACGGGCATAGAATAAAAAATTTATGACAACCTGAACAGGCAAACCTACATTCTCAAAAAAGAAAACGGCATTTGGAAGATAGACATCAACCAATATCACGGCACGCAGAGTGTCTCGATAATCGTTTTTGTTTATTCCAAACCCATTTTTTTTAATGCAGTTCGTGGATAGAAACCCCATTTTTTTGCCAGCCGTCTAAGTTTTCAATCGTAGTGTGGGCGATGCCCTGCAAGGCTTCGTGGGTCAAAAAGGCTTGATGCCCCGTAATCAAAACATTGGGCAGCGAGCGAAGTTTCAAAAACACGCCGTCGGTCATTGTCGAGTTGCTGTGGTCGTCAAAAAAAATCGGTTTTTCGCCTTCATACACGTCCAAACCTGCAGCGGCTACCGAGCCGTTTTGTAGGGCATCAATCAAATCGAGGGTATTGATAATGCCGCCCCTTGCGGTGTTGATGAGTATGAGATTAGGTTTGGTTTTTGTAAAAACGGTTTTATCAAACAAGTATTTTGTTGCCGTGTTGAGTGGGCAATGAATGGAAATAATATCCGATTTTTTGCAAATATCCTCAAAAGTGGTGTATTTGATGTTGGTTTAGGCAATGAGTTTTTTGTTTTCTTCAACATCAAAACCCAGCAGTTTGCACCCAAATCCGTGCATAATATTGGCAAACGCCGCTCCCACTTTTCCCGTTCCTACGATGCCAGTGGTTTTGCCGTGCAAATCAAAACCCACCAAGTCATCTAACCTAAAATCGTTTTTTTGGATAAGTTGTTGCCCGTTCATCAGTTTTCTGTTGAGTGCCAAAAGCAATGCCACGGCGTGTTCGGCAATAGAATATGGCGAGTATGCAGGCACATTGGCTACTTTTATGTTCAGTTGAGTGGCTTTTTGGAGGTCTATGTGGTCGTGTCCAGCCGAGCGAAGGGCAATAAATCGGACACCATATTGATGCAGTTTTTGCAACACCTGGGCGTCGCCATTGTCGGAGGTAAAGAGTGCCACGGCATCAAAACCTTTGGCAAGTTCTGCCGTTTGGAGGTTCAGATACTGTGTTGTAAATTCGAGTTGATGTTTGTTTTGAGCCGCTTTTTCCAAATAGGTTTTATCGAAACCGTGAATGTTATAAATTAGAGTTTTCATTTTTTTTGGTTATTTTTTTAAGTTATATCATTAAGGTTGTTTAAACTTTTTAATTTTGGCTAATAAATTTGTATAAATCTCATTTTTATGGGCAGAGATTGCGGGTCAAATCCGCAACGACTATTGCTTTTTTTTGCGTCGTGCCTCAGCCAGTTGGTTTGGCTACGCTCACTAACCGGGGCTGTCATTCCAAACTTGATTTGGAATCTCAAGAATATAGCCATCTTTGCCTTTTGTAACTAAAAGTTTAAACAAGTTCATTAATCAATCAAAATATAAGGGCGTTATCGTTCAAAAATGCGTTTATAAACCTGAATAACGATGAGCGGCAACACACTTGCCCCAATGCACACCAGCCAGATGTTTGCGGGCAAAACCATTAGCCCCAACACCAGACGCACCTGCGGCATCAAATAGATAAACGCCATAAAAGCCGCACAAACCACGATGGCAAGCCACACAAATTTGTTTTGGGTTACATCGTTCACAAACAGTTTTGAACCTACGGAAGACATATTAAAAACGTGAAGAAGTTGCGAAAAAGCCAAAGTAATAAACGCCACATTGTTTTCGCTTTTGGGGTCTAAGGGCATCGTTTGTTTGCAATAATACAAAGCCGCCAGCACCGAAAGCGTTATCACAAGGGCATAAAATGCGATGTCTATCCATTTTCTATTTGAAATAATGGGGGCTTTTGGGTCTTTGGGTGCTTGTTGCATCATCGTTTTGTTGCCTTTGCCCAAACCCAAAGCAAGGGCAGGAAACACATCGGTAATCATATTTAAAAACAAAATTTGCAAGGGCAACAAGGTAGATGCAGGGGCAACGAACCCCAAAGTTGTAACGATAAAAATTTCGCTCAAATTGCAAGAAACCAAATAAACCACAAATTTTTGGATATTTTGAAAAATTATCCTGCCCTGTGCTATCGCCTTCACTATAGAGGCAAAAGAATCGTCTTTGACCACAATATTGGCTGTTTCTTTTGCCACTTGTGTGCCTCTTTTGCCCATTGCAATGCCCACATCGGCTTTTTTTAGGGCTGGTGCGTCGTTTACGCCGTCGCCCGTCATTGCCACAATGTGGTTTGCTTTTTGATAAACAGCCGCAATATCCAATTTTTGTTTGGGTGTGGTTCGGGCAAAAACGCTGGTCGAGAGTATCGTTTTTTGCCACGCTTTTGTGTACTTTTCGCCATCGGGCAGGTCTTTTCCATTCACCACGTTGTGGTCGTTTTCTTCAATCAAACCTATTTTTTGGGCAATGTTGAGGGCGGTAAGTGGGTGGTCGCCCGTTATCATCACCGTTTTGATGCCTGCATTTCGGCAACTCAACAAGGCGTGTTTGATGTCTTTGCGGGGTGGGTCCAAAAAACCAATCATACCCACATAAATCAATTCATTTAAAAAATCTTCTTTGTTCAAATCATCAGATTCTCTGTATCCAAATGCCAAAACCCGAAGCCCCTCGGCAGCCATTTTTTCAGATTCTGCCAATATGGTTTTTTTATCGTTTTCGTCCAAATTTTTGATGGTTTCGCCCGATTGTGTTTGCTTGCATTTTTCGATAAGATGCTCCACCGAACCTTTTGCAGCCACAAAATAGGCTTTATTGGGGTTTTGATGCAACGTTCCCATTATTTTAATTTCCGAATTGAAAGGCACTTCGCCAATGCGGTTGTATTGTTTGTGAAAATCGTGGGCAGAGGTGCCAGAGGTGTTGGCTAACTGTATCAAGGCAATTTCGATGGGGTCGCCCAAAAGTTGGTTCTTTGTTTTGGTTGTTTTTTCGGTTGCGTTGTTGCACAAAGCACCTATAAGTTTGAGTTTGTCGAAGTTTTGGGTGCTATTTTTTAGTTCATTATCAAATATCAAAACATCTTTTTCTATGTGTACTTTTAGGTTTTGGTTGGGAAAAACGAGGGTATCCACATAAATTTTATTTTCGGTTAGGGTACCTGTTTTATCGGTTAAGATAACGGTTGTGCTGCCCAATGTTTCTACCGACGATAGATTTTTGACAATCACATTGCGTTTTGCCATATGCAACATACCATACGATAGCGCCACGGTTGCCACAATGGGCAATCCTTCGGGAAAAGCGGCTACCGCCAAAGCAATAGATGTTTTGATGACAGCAACCCAATCTTTGTTTTGCAACACGCCCGTGAGGGCAAAGATAGCGGTCATAATGAGGGTAAGCCAGATGAGTTTTTTGCTCAACGCACTAATTTTCTTGTCCAATGGCGTAGCAGTTTCGTGCGAACTTTCGACCAGCGAGGTTATTTTTCCCAACTCGGTGTGCTGCCCAATGCCCGTAACAACGGCTTTTCCGTTGCCATTGATAACAGAAGTGCC
>JAYWHZ010000094.1:0-4109 GCA_043777395.1 Bacteroidota bacterium | reverse complement strand
TCGTATATTTTTCGACCCAAAACATCAGCAACAACAAACGCCACCGTCTGGTTCAGTTGGCTGCTTGGAAATAAGATTGAAACATCAATCAAACCATTCATTTTGCTTGGATTGGGGTAAAATATCATCGAAAACGCATTGCCAAGTTCTACTTTATTCCAATTTAAAACGCTCTTCGTGCCGTCAAAATCCTCTTGTACCAATCGATAAAACACCATTCCCGTTGGCGTTTTTTGGTCAATAAACTGATAGTTTGCCGCTTGGTTTTTGCCTTCTATAAAGCCAATTTTTTCTATTTTGGAATCATCTTCAAGGCTCATGGTGCGTTGTATTTCAAAGCCTCGGTTGTTGGTTTCGTTCCATGTTTGCCATGTGAGCTGGGCTTGATTTTGCTCATTGACAAAGACTTTTTGCTCTGCCAATTCAATTCCCAAAGGCGTTGTGGACATGCGGACGTTTAAGTTTGTAACCACGCAAGTGTTTAGGTTTACGGTTTTGATGACATCGAGATAGGGCGATTTGGAGTATTTGACCTGATAGCTTCCTGCGTCCCAATAGCCGGTGGCGTAGGTGCCGTTGGCTTTCGAGTCGTCGAACTTAGACTGTGGCAGCCCCACAAAACTCACCAACACATCTTGAACCACGTTGCCCGTAACGGCATCGGTGATGGTGCCTTCGAGGTAGCAAGCACATTTGAGCGTTGGTTTTATGACAAACAGACCCTCTGAAATATCCGAAGCGAGCCAATTGCCCGAGGGCAACGACGGATAGACCGCCCACACGCCGTCGAAGTTGAGACCTGCCAGCGGGTTGGTGTCGTATCGACCGACTTGGACGATGTTGTGTGGTCGTTTTGCGTCCCAGATTGTTACACCATCTTTATAGTTTGAGGCAGCCATAAAGTCGTTTGGTAGTATGGTTACGTTGTGAGCCACCGACCTTGTTCCCCAATTGGATTGTACGGAGTCTTTGCGTTGTATGTTGGCGAGGTTTGTGATGTTGTACGAAGTAATGTAGTTGTGTGTGTTGCTGCGTTCGTCGGTGGTAAAGACGTGTGAGCCATCGGCAGAAATATCGATGTTGTGGCTAAATGTTCTGGGTGTCAAAAATTCGGCGAGTAGCGAGCTTGGATTGTTTACGTTTGCTTTGTTGGTAATGTCCACGATGGTACAGTAGCCGTTGTTGATGTGTGCCGCATAGAGTTTATTGCCACGCACTTCGCAGTCGTGAACATAGCCTTTGGCAGTATATTTGGATATTTCGACGGGGTTTGTGGGGTTCGAGAGGTTAAAAATGGCTATTCCTGATAGGCTTCCGCCATTGATGTATGCAAAACCATCGGTGATGTTGATGGTATGCCCTTTTTGGAGGTTGTAGGTTCCCAAAGGATTGGTAAAATAGGTTACGGGCAGGTTGGTAGAGGCGGGCAATGGTCTCAAATCTATTATCATCAAGCCGCCGCCCGTTTCATTGACCACATAGGCAAAATCATTCCATACTTCTACGTCGTGCCAGATGGATATTTGGGTTCTGAATAATTTTTTCTTGATTGGCGTGCTTGGGTTTGTAACATCGACCAAATACAAGCCACTATCTACGCCCAAGAGTGCATATTCGTTGCCCAGTTCGTCGGCATAGCCCCAAACATCGGAGAGGTCGTTGCCCGAAAAAGTCGTTTTACTCATCAAAGCCATGTTTTTGGCTGCTGTTTCGTATTGGGCAAAGAGGGTTGTGGTTTGTGTCAATAGGGTGAGCAAGGTGCAAAGTATCGGGTATAATATTTTTTTCATGGCGTTTGTTTTTCAATGGATTGAAATGGTTTGAGGTTATAAAGGTAGTGATATTATTGGTTATCTGGTGTTAATAATTTTATTTGAAAATGAAATCCCAATATTTTGCCTTTTTTATTAAACCAAAACTTATGTGCTTTTTCGTTGCCAATGTAGCAGTTGAGTTCTATGGCCAGGCAATTGTTTTGTTTGGCATACGCTTCAATCCACGTCATCATGAGGTCTCCAATACCTTTGTTTTGATAATTTTCTGCCACCACCACGTTGTCTATTTCGAGGTGATTGCCGACATAAAACTTAGTCAATAGCCACAATCCTGCTACGCCTACGAGGTCTTTGCCTTCAAAAACGCCCACACACTGGTAGCCACGAGCCAGCATTTCTGTCAGTCTGTTGGTTAGCGTCTGTGTATCAATGTTGTGGTGGTTGAGTTGGCTCACGAGTGGCACGATGCTGTTCATTTCTGAATGTTTGATGAGTCGAATTTCAAATTTTGGTTCGTTTTCGGTCATAGTTCTATGGTTATGGGGCAGTGGTCGGCGTGTGTGATGTGTGTCAAGATAGCGGCGTGTTTGAGTTTGGGCAGTAGGTTTTGGGCAAGGTTAATGTAATCAATTCGCCAGCCTTTGTTGTTTTGCCTTGCATTTGCCCTAAAACTCCACCACGAATATTGGTCTGTGGCTTGCGGGTTGAGGTGCCTGAACGTATCGACGAAGCCACTTTCTAAAAAATCGGTGAGCCACTGGCGTTCTTGGGGCAAAAATCCGGGCGTGTCTTTGTTGGCTTTGGGGTTGTGAATATCAATTTCGGTGTGTGCAATGTTATAGTCGCCGCAAATAATCAGATTGGGTAAATTTTGCTTTAAAACATCAATATAATGTCTAAAAAATCTCAAAAATTCTATTTTGATGCCTTGACGTTCGTCGCCACTCGACCCCGAAGGAAAATAGCAACTCATCACCGAAAAATCGTCAAAATCGGCTCTCAATATCCTGCCTTCGCTGTCAAACAACGCATTTTCCGAACCTATTTCGACACATTTGGGTTCTATTTTACTCAAAATTGCCACGCCGCTGTAGCCTTTTTTCATTGCCGAGTGCCAATAGCAATGCCCGTAGCCGATGGCTTTGTAGGCTTCGATGTCTATTTGTTCGTGTTGGGCTTTGAGTTCTTGGAGGCAAACGATGTCGGGCTTTTCTGATTTCAAAAAATCTATAAACCCTTTATTTTGTGCCGACCTGATGCCGTTTACGTTGTAAGACATGATTTTCATTATCCTTTCAATTGGGTTTGGTGATAAAATAAATTTGATTTAGGTAAGAAAAAATTAGGGTTGGTGTTCTATAAAATTGCCTTGCTCGTCTTCCAAAAAATTGAGTACCGAACGGTTGGTTTTGCTGTAGATTTCATCGGCGGTGAAGCCATATTTTTTGAGGTTTTGGTGTAGGATTTGTGCGTAAACCTCGTCGTGCCATTGGTCAAAAATGGGCGTATCTTTTTGTTCGTCGGGAATTTTTAGGGCTACGATGAGCGGCTCGCCGTCTTGCTCGGGCGTTTGGATACCATAGTCGTAGGTGATGTTCATGAGATACGATTTGTAAGATATTTTGCTAAACAGCTCGTCAAACTGAATGGGGTGAAGTGTATTGTAGGCAAATTTTTCTAAATAAGACTCGTAAAATTGTTTTTGAACGCCGTTGTCAAGCACATTGGCTGCGATGCCCAAACTCCCCAAACGCAAGGCGATACAAAAGGTGTTGGCGTTGATTTTTAGGTCAAAATTTGGTGTCTGTTTGTCGTCTTTGTAGAGCTTAAAGGCAAAGATACTTTCGGGATTAAAGCCCTGAAACTCTATTTTTTTTGTGATGCTTTGCACCACCAAATGCAGCACTTGGCATCGGGCTTGAAAGGCATCGGTAAACAAAAAATGCGAGTTTATACCCTGTTTTTTGAGCGAATAAATGTCATAATACACCATTGCATAAAAAATTAAAGCCAAATATTGGTGCAATTGTTCGGCTTTAATCCATTTTAGGGCTTGATGCTCGTCTATAAATAAGCCTTGCATTGCTTTTTGGAGCTGGTCGAAACCGCCCGTTTGTGCAGCCATCGAAACGGGTATTTTTAGGTCTTGGTAAGCAATCTGTTCGCCACTCAGCAGCGTTAAGCGTTGGTTGTGAAGCCCAAATTTTTGGCGCATCTGGCTCGAAAACAGCGGCACAAACTCGGTGCTTTGGCTTACTTTTCTGCCCGTGATGAGGCATTTTTGAAACCTAAAATCCATCAACAAAAATGGATTGTAAACGTGTTCTATGTCGA
>JAYWHZ010000093.1:0-4117 GCA_043777395.1 Bacteroidota bacterium | reverse complement strand
GTTTGCGTTGCCCAGACCCCAAGCCACTCCACAGGCTGCGGCGTGTTGCCTGCGTTGATGGCTTGATTAAAAAAAGACACCAGACCGATGTTGCGTTGGTTTACTATCCAGCCCAAACCATCGCCTACATGACCCAAATAGCTCACCCCAACGGCGTTGGTGGCATTGGTAGAAAGCAAAAGGTAAATTTTATCGCCACTCACCGTGATGTCTATCACCTGAACATTGGGGCTGCCCTCTATCACAAAATCTGAATAAAAAGTGCTACTGCCCACAATGCTCAACGGTCCGAAGGGATTTTTGAGGGTTATCACCAATTCGTTTTTAAAAACGTTGCTAAACTCAATGCCATTGGGTGCTACGTCGGGTGCTTGTGCATGCACCATGCTGCCGCCATAAAAAATACCACTGACCAATAGATAAGCCCTTCGGGCAAGTTCTACATTGCCTTGAAGCGTGTAGTGGCAGCCACCATTCGTTCGACCCAACACACCATTGGTAGAAACCAGCTCGACATTGGTGTAGGCATTGGCAAAATTGCGTTGGATAGTCTGAACTTGAAGCACAGACGTGGGCGTACAGCCCAAGTTGATTTGAAAAAGAAAAATACGAGTGAGGTTGATAAAATTATTCTGCCAATCGGTTCTCAAATCCTCCAAACCTTGAAGATACGTCGAACTATTGGCAGCATCGCCTTCGCCTTGATAAAACAAAACACCTCTCACACCGTGAACGATGCCTGCTTTTTGGCAGCGGTAGAGCAATCGACCGTAGTTTGTAGCGAGGTCGGCTTGGTTAAAATCATTGCGTTGGTGCTGGGCAATGGTTGTAGAGGCTTCGGCACCGTTGATAATGGCTACGGGCATATTTTGGTTGGCTACGATGTTTTTTGCGAGTATCAAGGCAAATTGCCCCACGGCATCCGACGTGTTGTAGCCTGCATCGCCGTCGGCAATACGCCAGCGGAGGTCATTTTGGGTCAGTGTTGGGTCAGTGCCTTTGTAGCCGAAGGTGCGAATGAAAGGATTTTGATACACAGGGTTGGCTGCACCCACTCGCCCGATAGACGAGGCGTTTTGGCCGCCTTGCACCAGATAGACATCACCCACCACGATGCTATCTGTACGCTTGACCAGATCATTGATAGAACCTGTAACGGTATAAATCTCGAAGGTATAATTGAATAAACCGGCTTCCAATTGGGTCATAAAAGAAAAAGAGGCGTTGCCGTTGGTGTAAGACAATGGATAGTAGGTTTGGCGGTAGCTCTGACCGTTTCTGTATATGAGCAACAACATATCTTGGACGGTTGTGGATTGTATGGTGCCTTCTATATTGACTAAGGCGATGTTGTTGGCTGGATTTCGGGGAATCAACGCCATTCGTTGTGGAAATTCGGCGAACAAAACGGAAGAGTTTTGAGCCAAAAGTGTATTGATAAATGCTAAACTAAAAATGGCAACCGTAAGGGTTATATGTTTGATGCGATGGAGCATGTTTTTTATTTGTTTAAATGTGTTTGGAGTTCATAAAACGACAACAAACATAGTGAAATTGATGCAACAAAGGTACGATGTAGTTAAATTATTAAAAAAGATATTCGATTAACAGAAAGTTTTTTTAGACGTAAGTAAAAAAGGTTTATTTTTACGGTTTAAAAATGCAATCAAGATGCTTAAATATGCAGTCATTGTGGCTGGCGGGCTTGGCTCTCGGCTCGACATCAACACCCCAAAACAGTTTTTATTATTAAACAAGAAGCCTATTTTGATGCACACCATCGGTGCTTTTTTTGGTGCCGACAAGGCGACCAATATTGTGGTGGTGATGCACAAAGATTTTATAGCCCATTGGCAAGGGTTGTGTATCGATTATGGTTTTGAGGTTGGTCATAGCGTGGTAGAGGGCGGCAAAGAGCGTTTCGATTCGGTCAAAAACGGTTTAAATTTTATTGACCAACAGACTTTGTTTTTAGAGCGTTCGGGTTTGGTTGTGGCGGTTCACGATGCGGCACGACCGCTGGTTTCCAAGCGGCTGATAGACGTTTGTTTTGACGGGGCGTTGGCGTGTGGGGCGGTTGTGCCTGTGGTCGGGTTGAAGGAATCTATCCGAAAAATGGGTGTCGATGGCGAGTCTCAGGCGGTCAATCGTGTCAATTTTTGCATGGTTCAGACCCCACAAACGTTTCGGTTTGAGGTGTTGAAGGCGAGCTATTCGGTCGATTTTGATCCACTTTTTACCGACGATGCGTCGGTGGTCGAGGCGGCGGGCTTTGGGGTGCGTGTGGTTGAGGGCAGCGAGTCGAATTTCAAAATCACGTCGCCTATTGATTTAAAGTTGGCAGGGTTATTGTGTTTAGGGGGCGGCGGGCATGGGTTTGAGGGTTAGAATCCAGCCCAGCGTTGTGTTTTGGGGTTTAAAGAGCGATAGGAAGGGTTTTTTTTGGTCTTTTTTATTGTTTATAGGCAAGAGTTTGAGGTCTAATGCGGCGTTGGCATGGGCTAATATCTGGTTGAAGGCAAGAAAAGGTTCGTTGGAGTTGGTGTTTTGTTTGAGGAGTTGATTGACTAAGTTTTTGAGTTTCAGGTCTTGTTGTTGGTTTAGGTGCTTGGTGTTTTGGTTAAAATTTTCGTCTTGGATACCATTTTTCAGGCTGATGAATTCGTTGAGAACGGCGTTGTTGGTTTTTTTAAACTGCTTGAATTGCGGAAAATTCATCACGTCCAAATCCGACAGGTAGTGTATGTTTTTTAAGGACCGCCCGTTGTTTTCGAGTTGATACATCAAGATGACATCTACGCCAAAGAGTTGCTGCTGATACAAGACCCAACGCTGGTTTTGGAGCGTCAAATCGCCCAAGTTTTGTTTAAATAAACGCTGAATGTCAGATTCTATAATCAACAAACGACCACTCGACTTGTGCTGGTTGAGTACGGTTTGTAAATCGTCATTCCAATTGATACTTTTTGAATGAAACATTAAATACAATGATAGCAAGGTGAAAACTAAAAGGGTGTAGGTGTTTGCTATCGTCAAAAAAATAAATATTCAGGAATAAAATACAAAAAACAAAAATATTGTGGCAAATATAAAGTTTTTTTATTACAAAATATTTATTATTCATTTTTTTTTAATTTTCTTTGGCTCAATCAAAACCAAACACACAAAAACCTTAAACGCAAGACCAAAAACAACAGCCAAAGCACCCAATACAAAAATAATTAGCGAATATTCGCCAAATATTTTGAAGTTCCATTTCTTGTTAATAACTTTGCCCCCGAGCAAGTCCTAAAACGATTTATCAAATACATCTCAATAATCATTTAAAAATGATTAGATTTGTAAACTTTTTAGCCTACCAAACATTTCAATACCTTTAACACAAAATACATCAAAATATACCCATAAAATCAACAACAAATCATATGGCAGAGTTTGCACAATTGCACTACAACGGACAAGTTTACGAACTGCCCGTCGTCAGTGGGTCAAAAAATGAAAAAGCCCTCGACATCTCCAAACTCTTGGAGCAAGCAGGCGTTACAACCTTCGACGTAGGCTACAAAAACACAGCCTGCACCACCTCCGACATCACCTTCATAGACGGCGACAAAGGCATCTTGCTATACAGAGGATACCCCATAGAGCAACTCGCCAAAAAAGCCTCCTTCACAGAAGTTTCGCACCTGCTACTCTACGGCGAACTGCCCAACAAACAAGCACTACAAACCTTTGAAGACGACATCAAAAACCACACGCTGGTCAATGAAAACATCAAAAAATTTTTAGACGC
The DNA here is from genome assembly GCA_043777395.1 of Bacteroidota bacterium. Taxonomy (GTDB): domain Bacteria; phylum Bacteroidota; class Bacteroidia; order UBA7662; family JAYWHZ01; genus JAYWHZ01. The sequence goes on along the minus strand of JAYWHZ010000093.1, from coordinate 324 downwards.
ATACCCACACAACGTTCACCCCATGGGCGTTATGTCGGCTTGCATCGGCTCGCTCTCGTCGTTCTATCCAAAATCGTTAGAACCCAACCGAACACCCGAAGAAGTGAACCGAACCGCCATCAGGCTCCTTGCCAAAGTGCCAACCATAGCCGCCATGACCTACAAAAAAGCCATGGGGCACCCCTACACCTACCCAAAAAATAACTTGGGCTACGTAGAAAATTTCCTCCAAATGATGTTTGGACTCCCAACCGAAGACTATCACGTCAATCCCGTCATGGCTGATGCCTTAGACAAACTGCTCATCTTGCACGCCGACCACGA
>JAYWHZ010000092.1:0-4126 GCA_043777395.1 Bacteroidota bacterium | reverse complement strand
TTTCAAAACAGATGACCACAGGTGCCGTCTATTACGAAGGCGAAATCAGCGATAGCACGCAGGTCGCTGTCTATAAACAATCGCCAGACCCAAGCTACGAATCAATCAGCACACTAACCAACGCCGTAGATATTTGGCTCAAACAACGTTAAAAAGTGGTAAAAATGATGGCTTATGGGTTTATTCTAACTTACCAAATAAGGCTTCTAACTTAACAAACCGATAGTCGAATATTTGTTTTAATTGATTTTTGACAAACAGCACGTCGGCAATGTCGCCCACGAAACCAAACGGCAGCTTATAATGCACCACGTCTTCCATCTCGACACCGCCCAAAATGGGTCTCAAAAAATGTTTGTGATGCCAAAACGCATACGGTCCAAAACGCTGCTCATCGACAAAATAATGAGGCTCGACCACGTGCGTAATCTCCGTAACCCAATGGAGCGGAATGCCAAACAAAGGCTTGACGGTGTAGGCAATGATTTGACCCGAATACATCTTTTCTCGACCAAAAAAATCGGAACGTATCTCAAAACCCATGTGTTCGGGCGTGATGGCTTTGAGGTTTTTGGGCGAAGACATAAAAGCCCAAGCCTCGTCTATGGAAATGGGTAATTTTTGAACGGTATGGTGTGTGTGTAAACCCATAAATGATATGTGGAGACGATTGATTTTATTGGCTAACGAAACAAGCCTTTGGAGATTAAATAAGGCAAAAGCACATAAAGAACGATGCCTTTTATTAAAAAAAACATAAAACCCCAGAAGCCCAAGCGTTTGACCCAAGCAACTATCTTTTTGTTTAATGGCACTGCCGATGAAGAACCGTTTGAGTTCATTTTTCTTATTGGTTAAATATTAGTTTGCAAAATTATAACATTTTTTGCGTAGTTTGGTTTCTACCTCTGCTTTTATGACCAAACAATGACAATTTTAGCCTTCTCAAAAGCCAGATAGCAAACCCAAAAACGCAACCGTTTGAGATTTTTGTTTTATAGGGTCTTACACCATACCGATTTGAATGTTAGAAATTGTTTTTCGGTGTTTAAGGTTGAGTTAATCTTTCTCTTGTTGGGAAATTTTCATTTGCATTTGTTTAAATAATTTAGATTTTTATGCTTCGAGTGAATTGATAATACAATCAAAATTACAGTTTTGACATTAAATTTTTATCTATCAATTAAAAAACTGACCTTTGTAGGGTATTGTCCATCTGATACCGTTTTTTCTTACCTGTTAAACATGCAAATTTCTATACTTGTCCCACTTCTAAACGAAGCCGAATCATTGCCCGAACTCATCAAATGGATAGAAAAAGTGATGCTACACAATGGCTTTACCTACGAGGTCATCTTGATTGACGACGGCAGCACAGACGGCTCGTGGGAGACAATCACACAACTCTCGAAAAAAAATAAAGCCATCAAAGGCATTCAATTTCGACGAAACTACGGCAAATCGGCAGCACTCAACACCGGTTTTGAAGCCGCAAAAGGCGAAGTAGTCATCACGATGGACGCAGACCTCCAAGACAGCCCCGACGAGATACCAAACCTATATAGACGCATCGTAGATGAAAACCTCGACCTGATTTCGGGCTGGAAACAAAAACGCTACGACCCTTGGACCAAAACCCTACCCACAAAACTCTACAACTGGGCAACACGCCGCATGTCGGGCATCAACAATCTGCACGACTTTAATTGCGGATTGAAGGCATACCGAAGCCAAGTCGTCAAAAATATTGAGGTCTATGGCGAAATGCACCGCTACATTCCCGTCATTGCCAAACGAGCCGGATTTTTACGGATAGAAGAGCAAATCGTACAGCACCAACCCCGAAAATATGGCACCACAAAATTTGGTCTCGAACGGTTTATCAATGGCTTGCTCGATTTGATTTCTATCTCTTTCATCACCAAGTTTTCTAAAAAACCAATGCACCTCTTTGGCTCGCTGGGTTCGCTCATGTTTCTCATTGGCGTGCTGTGTGTAGGCTACTTGCTGGGCGAAAAATGGTATTACATCTGCCAAAACACCAAGGCAAGGCTCGTGAGCGAACAACCCTTGTTTTTTATTGCCCTGACCTGCACCATCTTGGGTACACAACTGTTTTTGGCAGGCTTTTTAGCCGAGCTATCTGCCCGAAACCTAAGCGACAGAAACCAATACAACATCAAAGAAACGATTGGTATTCATTGATTTTTAGTCTTTTTTTAACCTTTCAACATAAAAAACATGTCTGCATACATCGATAAAGAAACATTGATAAAAGCCGAAAATATTTCATTAAAATTTGGTAAAACAACCATTCTAAGAGATATTGGCACCCAAAACCTACCCTTTTGCATCAAAGACACAGTCAAAATAGACACCACCCAAGGGCAAATCATTGCTGTGGTGGGGCGGTCGGGCAGAGGAAAATCGTCTTTTTTTAAACTCCTCACAGGGCTTTTGAAACCCACCACAGGGCAGATTTTAATCCCCGAATTGACCCAAACCGACCACAAACCCATTTTGAACTACAAGACCGTTGAAGAGGGCGACGTGGGTTTTGTGCAACAAAAATTTCCGCTCTCTCGAAACGAAAACGTCTTGACGATGCTCACCGATGCTGCCATAAAAGGAAACATCAACGCCACCGAACGACCAAAAATAATAGAGCAATACCTCCGAGAATGGGGACTCGACGACAAACGACACTACTATAAAAAACAGCTCTCGGGCGGGCAACAACAGCGGGTAGCCATCATTGAGCAGCTGCTTTGCTCACACTATTTTATCGTTTTAGATGAACCATTTTCGGGTCTGGACGTTGCCAACATAGAAGACGTTATCGAAAGTCTGCAAAAAATCACATCGAGCCACGAAATCAACACCATCATTTTTTCGACACACGACATTGACCTTGCCGTTCGCCTGGCCGATGAGGTCTTTGTGCTGGGTTTTGAAACCCAAGAAGACCAAACATTTATTCCAGGCGGCACGCTGATAGCCCATTTTGACCTCAAACAGATGCAAATTGCTTGGCAGCCCATGAGCCAAAAACACCACGAACTGACAGAAGCCATCAAAACCATTATGAAAAAAAGTTGAACCCCAGACCTAAAAATCAATAACGGTGCCGTTGTGCTTTTTTGGCAAAAATTGAAAAACAATGCGTAAGTTTGCACATTCAAATCTTTAAAACAAAACAATTTCTAAATATCTTTATTGTATGAAAAAAATTTTATTATGTATCTTATTATTATTCAGTGTATTAAATGTTTTTTCGCAAGGAACATCAAACAATTTTTTGCCACTAAACCGCTTACTCCATATAGATGCCGAACAACACACCAATCGTTTGGGCTGGACACACTCGTCGATGAAACCCATCAATCTGCGTGATTTGCCCGATAGCATCAACATGCCCAAGGGAAAAATATATAAAAATATCATTGCTCGTAAATTATTGAACGACAACTTGATACGCTATGAAGCCAAAGGTGACTACAAAGTAACCATCGACCCAGTGATTGATGCCTCTTTTGGCGATGACCTGAACGAAAGATATGCCCCTCGATTTCAGCCCAGCGTCATCGACCGACCTTATATCTGGAACAACAGCCGAGGGGCATGGCTGCGTGCCGACATTGGCAAGCAAGTGAGTTTCTCAAGTTTTGTGGTCGAAAATCAAGCGGTAATGCCTTTGTATCAAGCCAATTATAACAATAAAAATAATATCATATTTGGAAGAAACCGCTTAGATGAAGAACCCGACTATGTCAAATTTGATTACAGCTATGCCCGTGGCTCTGTGAGTTACACACCCTCCAAATATTTTAATTTTCAACTTGGACACGACAAAAATTTTATTGGCGATGGCTACCGCTCTCTCCTACTTTCAGACGTGGCCAATGTGTATCCATTCGTCAAAATCACCTCCAAATTTGGTCCATTTCAATACACCAACATCTATTCGCAATACACAGACCTACGCAACAGCCCCAGAGGCGTAGATTCTACCTACTCCAAAAAGTTTTCGACCACACACTATCTCGACTGGGCAATAGGCAAACGCATCAACATCAGCTTTTTTGAATCGATTATTTTTTATCGAAACGACAGAGACCAAGTAAGA
>JAYWHZ010000091.1:0-4147 GCA_043777395.1 Bacteroidota bacterium | reverse complement strand
TTTTCAAATTTGTCTTCGTTGTAGAGTATCAATGCTTTTTGGACAAGGGCGGTTTTGTGGTAAGGGCTGTTGGGTCTTGTGTTGATGAGCCTGTCGAGGTATTTGATAGCCGAGAGGTTGTCGTTTTTGTTGATGTAGGTTGTGGCAAGTTCCATCAGGGCGTTGTCGGTATAGGTCGAATTGGCGTTGTTGGTGGTCGTGGTGTTGTCCACAAACTCTTGGAGGGTAGCGATTTTGTCGTCGTTTTTTCCCATCAATCCTGCTATGATTGCTTTTTGGTATCGGGCATAGTCGCTTCCGTTTTGGTTGGTGCTGGCTATTTTGGTGTATAAATTTAGGGCTTGTGTGTAGTTTTTGATAGAAAAGTTGCAGTCTGCCAACCTCAATGCCACATCGGGAACGACGGTTTCGAGATAAGTATTTTTGAGTTCACTTACGGGCATTGCCGAAAGTCCTTGATATGATTTATTAAAGAAAGGCAAGGCATCGGCGTAGTTTTTGGTGTTGAAATAGGTGTAGCCAATGGTATAATTTGATACAGGCACAGAATTTTCGGCATCGAGGTCTTTTTCGTTGGCAGCCAGTGTCAAAAATTTTTGGTGTGTGGCTTTTGCGTCGTTGGGTCTGTTTTGTCTATAAAAAGTTTCTGCTTTCCAGAATGTTGCCATTGCCTCGATTTTTGGGTCGCTGGGTTTGTCCAAAGATTTATTGAACAACGCCATGGCTTCCGAAAAATTATTTTCATTAAACATTTCCACGCCCGTATAGTAGGCTGCTTTTTGCAAAGCTTTGACGATTGTGGGCGTTTTGATTTTTATGCCGTCGAGAATCAAAAGTGCTTCTTTATAATTTCGGCTCGATAGCAAGGCGGTCGCAAAAATCTGGTCGGCTTGCTCCCTATATATCGAGTTTGGATAAGTGGTAATGAACTCTTTGAGTGCATCTAAGGCAACCGACTGAACGCCGAGTTCATAGCTCAGTTTGGCATAGTTGAGTGCCGAGATCTCCTGAATGTCTTTGTCAAAACTAAGCTTCGATGCCGACAAAAAACCATTCCGAGCCAGTTCTTTTTCACCCTTTTTCAGGTGGCAATCTGCCATGAGGTAAGCCGCATTTTGCCCAGTGGCATCTTTTTTGTTGGCTATTTTTTGTAACGCATTGATGGCATCGTCATATTCTTCGACCTTGTAGGCGGTGATTCCAAACTGGTAATAATCAGACGATTGTATGTTTTTTCCGCCATTTTTTACAAATTCTTTGAGGTAGATAAACGCATTTTTAAAATCGTTTTTTTGGTAATAGGTTTGCCCCACCACGTGTGCTATCTCGTCTTTGTTTTTTACCGTTGAGCCGTCCGTGAGTTTGGGCAATGCGTAGGCAAGAAGTTTGTCATATTGCTGTTGTTGGTAGTAGATTTGAGCGATGTGTACAGGCACTTCTTTGCCATATTCTTTGCTGCCTTCGAGCCTCAAAAACGCTTGCAAGGCTCTGTCATATTGCTTTTGTTCGTGGTAGATGCAGGCAATATAGTAGTTGGCAGCCGATTTATAGATGCTTTCTTTTTCTGCTATCTGGGCAAAAAAGCCCAAGGCTTGACTGTAATTTTTTCGGATAAAATGGCTATAACCCATCATATATTGAAACTGTGCCTGCTTGTCGAACCTCAAAAAACTGACCTCCATATTTCTGCCCGCCAAAACGACTTTGTCGTAATCTTTATTATCAAAATGAAACTTGACGAGAGCCACCTGAGCCATATAATTTTTGACATCGTTGGGGTGCGTTGCCATATAATGCTCTATCAAAGGCACGGCTTCGGGCTGTTTGAGCTCCACGCTACACAGAGCCTCATGAAAGCGAGCATCGTCAAGCAGCAATTGAATTTCGCCGCCCTGATAGTCGTAGGTCGATTGGGCAATAACTTGGCGAAACTGACGCTTGGCAGCGGCATATTTTTCCTTTGAAAACAGGTCTATCGCAGATTTATATTGCACATCGACATCGCTATAGATATTGGTTTTTTGAGCCAAAACAAACCCATTAGCAAATAAATAAACACAAAAAAATAAAATATATTTAACAGATTGAGACATTATTGAAGGTTTTTGAAACAGATTTTGATAAAAACGAAATTTAAAATACAAAATTATGTTTATTTTCTAATACTTTTAGTAAAAATAAAAAAATACCCCCACAAACCGCTATGGTCTGCAAGGGCATTAACAATAATATTAAAAAATTATAAAAAAATATCTATTATCTGGTTATGACCACCTGACCATATTGCGATTTATCACCCGATTGAATACGGAAAGAATAAACACCTTGTGCCAAAGTCTCTACATTCAAACGAACCTGATTTTGCTCACTAATGGCAACCAACATCACCACACGACCAAACATATCCACAAGTTCGATGCTACCTTTGTTGATGGTAGAACTAAAATCAATGTTTATAAAGTCGCTCGATGGGTTGGGATAAATCTTAGAAATCAAACTATTTTTGCCGTTTTGCTCACCTATGCCCGTTGTTACACGTACAATCACCGAGTCCGAAGTATTACACACGCCATCAGTCAATGTAACCCGATAAACCGTGCGTACCGTTGGACTCACCGAAACCGAAGGACCTGTACCCACTACCGTCCCCGTGTTTTTATTGACCCATGTGTAGCCCAATACTGGAATGGTGATTTGAGGATTTTTGTAGCCAATCGATGAAGTATCTGCACCAACAGCAGTGTTTTTCCAGTCGGCAGAGGTGTTGTTGTCGGCTGCACCATAGCGAATGATACCCGCCAAACCCGAAGACGAAAGCTGCGTACCCGACCAGTCGGCTGCCACAACGCCTGTGCTTGCTCCAAATATAAACGTATTTTTTGCCACTGCATCAAGTATCGTCGTGCCACGTTTGTAAACCACACCCAAATTTGAACCCGAACTTACAAAGTCATTTGAAGTACCGCCCATATAATACATTTGGTTGGTAGGGTTGTCGGTGCCGCTACCAGGGTTGAGCAACAATCTGCCACCACCAGCCAATATGGTATTTGGAGGAAACACTTTTTTGGTAGCGGTAGTGCCTATAGTCGTTACATAAAGCACGATGCTATCGCCGCTGATGTTGGTAGACAATGCCGATAGGTTGGTTAGTTCTATAAAGTCGTTGTTGGCTGTCGAACCCGAGTAGGCAGGAAAAGTGGTCTGTGTGCCTGTACCGCCTCTGTTTACGAAGACTTCTGTTATCAATAATTTACCTGTTACAGGGTTTGTTACCGTCAGGTTGGCGGTGCCGCCCAAACCAATTGCCAACGAATCGACAGGAATATCGACTACCGTCAGGTAAGCATCGGTATAGCTTCTGATTGATGAGGTGTCGCCCAAAGCCGAAGCATCTAAGGCTATCACTCGGTAGTTTACGGTTGTGTTGCGTGTAGTCGGGGCAGGAATGCTGGCTCTCCAAGTGGTATCGGCTGCATTCAAAGTCATGGCTACGTTTTGGAATGTTGGGTTAGCCAAGGTGTTGTATTGGAGCGTTACGTTGGTGAGTGCTGCCACGCTTATTATTTTTGCTCTCACGGGACGGGCTACCAGGCTACAACCATTGCTCAACCTCGTAACAGATGTGATTTTTGGAGCTAATGCACTTGTTATAGATATATCATCGATGGCAAAACCATCATCTTCAGCACTGGTATCTGAACCAAAAGCAATTCTCAACAAAAGATTTGGTACGCCAACACAAGCAGCGGGCAGTTCACGTTCTATCGTTACCCAGCCACCGCTGCCGTTGGTTGTGCTGGCTCGACCCGACCACCAGTTTTGGTTCTGGTCAAAAAATGCCCTTACACTTGCACTGGTCATTGTGTTGGCATTATACCAATTGTTGGGGTCGCCAGAGACTCCGATGCTTGTCCACGATGTGCCGCCATTGAGCGAATATTGTAAGGCTGCACCGTCCCAATTGCGTTCGGTATTCCACCACACTTTTGCTTTAAATTTGAGCGTTGGGATACCCGTTGTGTTCAAACAAGGAAATTGCAAGAACGATAATTCGCTGACGTTATATTTCCCAGTTAGGTTTGTTACCCAACATTTGGCACCGCCACCTGCCGAGTTGATGACAGTTTTGGCGGGTGTTCCCCAT
>JAYWHZ010000090.1:0-4153 GCA_043777395.1 Bacteroidota bacterium | reverse complement strand
CCATGCCCGCCAAAAAAGCGTTTTTCTTTAGAAAACATGTGCATCGAGCCGCCTTTTCCCTTCGACACGCCAGTGGTCTTGCCGTAGAGTTCTGCAAGGATATATTTGGGGTGAATGCCTGCCGCTATTGGGTCGCCGTGGTCTCTATAAGCCGTAATGACGCTGTCTTGGGGTGTGAGTACCGAGTAAGTGCCTGCCAAAATGGCTTCTTGACCGTTGTAGAGGTGCAAAAAACCCTTGATTTTTTGTTTGTGGTAGAGTTGGTAGCATTGGTCTTGAAACTTGCGGACGAGTTGCATCATTTCATACCATTTGATGTAGGTTTCTTTGCTGATTTTATGTTTTGCCATTTGAAAAAATCTTGTGTGGTCGTGATGTGTTAAAAAAAAAGAAGGATTAAAGAAGGTAATTGGTTTTTTTGTAGATGCGAAATTACAAAAAATTATTGAATGTGTGTTGGGATTGTTTATTTTAATTGATTTGTTGAGGCTCTTTTTTGTTTAACCAATCCAGACTTTCAAGCCCACAAAGGCAGATTTTCTAATAAGTCGAACCGTTGCTCGGTGTGGTTGATGCGGCAACAAAAATGATTTAAACCATTGCTAATCAAAAAGTTAGGCACGTCGAGGCTCAAATTGTATCGAGCGGCTTGGTTTAGGGTTTCTTGCGAGAGTGGTACGTAGGGCGATTTGCACTCGACCAACAAAAAAGGTTTCATCGAGCCATCAAATACCACAATATCGCAGCGTTTGTTCAAACCACCGATGCGAATGCGGAGCTCAACGGCTATCTTGTTTTTGGGGTAATGATTTTGCTCTATCAGATAGTGAATGCAGTGCTGGCGAACCCACTCTTCGGGCGTTAAAACCACATAGTGCCGACGCACAATATCCCAAACCAAAAACCGTTTTTCGCTGTTTTCTATTGTCTTTAATTTCAAATTGGGCAACGGATACATCAAATCTGGAAACATACAAAACAATATATTGGGTGTCAATAAATAAAAACAAAGTTACAACATTTGAACCCATTGAAACAGATATATTTTTTTTATTTAATTATTTTTTAGCGTATCAACAAATAAAATCGTACCTTTGTCTTTCATTTTCATTTATCAATAAAAATTTAAATTCATTAGTACAATACAATGGCAGTAAAAATTCGTTTACAGCGTCATGGCAGAAAGTCAAAACCTTTCTACCATATTGTGGTGGCAGATGCACGTGCTCCGAGAGATGGGAGATTTATCGAACGTTTGGGCAGTTATAACCCAAACACCAATCCTGCAACCATTGATTTAGACGTAGAGAAAGCCCTTCAATGGCTTTTTAATGGGGCTGAACCCACCGACACCGCCAACGCTATCTTGCGTTACAAAGGCGTTTTAGCCAAAAAACACCTCCAAGTGGGTGTCCGAAAAGGCTCTATCACACAAGAAACCGCCGATGCCCGCTTTGCCGATTTGCAGGCAACGCAAGCCTCTAAGGTCGAAAACAAAAAAGATTCGCTCGTAAAAACGACACAGACCACCAAAGCAAACCGCTTGAAGGAAGAGTCTTTGATAAACGCCAAACGTGCCGAATCCATCATCAAGAAAAACACACCGCCAGTGGTAGAAGTACCAGCCGTAGAAGCACCAGAGCCGACAATAGTCGAGGAGGCTGTGGTTTTGGAACAAACACTGACCGCCGAAGTGGCATCTGTGGCAGCTACCCCTGCCGAAGAAACACCCTCCGCAGCAGAAGCACCAGCTCAAACAGACAGCCAAGAACCAGCAGCCAGCTGAGTAAGCCGTTTGTGCGACTAAACTCAAAAAGAGTCATCTCGAAAACCATCTTGCCCCTCGGGCAGATGGTTTTTTTATGCACAAAGGTTCGCTGACGCTCAATCAAAAATAGTTTAAAAATAATTTAAAAAGAAAAAAAATAAAAAATGAAATAAAAATCAAATAAATTGCATACATCAAAACAAAGTTATACCTTACCAATCGATTTTAAAAAGTACCTAAAATGACAGACATTCAGCAGCCATTCTTCAATTTTTTGATGTACGAAAAGCGGTGTTCTCAACATACCCTTGTGGCTTACCAAAAAGATTTGGAGCAGTTTAATGTTTTTTTGATGGGCAAAGAACCCATCGCCGACCTCAAAGATGCCAATCATCTGGATATTAGAGCGTGGATTGTGGATTTGATGGGCAAAAAAATGGATACCAGAACCATCAGAAGAAAAATATCAACCTTGAAGTCGTTTTATAAGTTTTTGTTAGCCAAAGGCGAAATCATTATCAACCCGACTTCCAAGATAGCACCGCTCAAACAAAGCAAAAGATTGCCCATTTTTGTGGAAGAACGCCAGATGGTTCGGCTTTTTGAGTGCGTTGATTTTGATGGTGGTTATGCTTCGCAGCGAGATAAACTGGTGCTGGCGTTGTTTTATGGCACGGGCATCAGGTTGGCGGAACTTGTGGGGCTTTTGACGGCTGATGTCAATTTTTATGATGGCACGATAAAAGTGCTTGGAAAAGGCAAAAAAGAACGAATCGTACCCATGAATTCGTTGCTGCAAAGTGATTTTAAGACCTATTTGGCGGCAAGAGATGCGGCATTTGGTGGTCATAAATTTGTTTTTCTGACCGATAAAGGCGAGCAGGTTTACCCCAAGTTTATCTACCGGCTTGTGCATAAATATTTGAGTTTGGTAACGACCATCGACAAAAAAAGTCCACACGTGATGCGTCATACTTTTGCCACGCACCTGATGGAGAACGGTGCCGAGATACAAGCCGTAAAAGAATTGTTGGGGCATGCGAGCATTGCCACGACGCAAATTTATACGCACAACACCATCGAAAAACTCAAAAACGTTTACAAGCAAGCACACCCCAAAGCCTAAAAAAAAATTAGCAATACATTCATTTAATTCATAAATTTAATACTAAAAAAGAAAAAAAGGAGATTCAAATCATGCAAATCAACATTCAGTCGATACACTTCGATGCAGACCAAAAATTATTAGATTTTGTTCAGAAGAAAGCCGCCAAATTGGAGACACTCAACCATCGGATTATCGATTTAGAAATCTATTTAAAGTTGGATAAAGCCGACAATCACGCCAACAAAATCACCGAATTGAAACTCCACATGCCCGGCACAACGCTCTTTGCCAAAGAGCAACGCAAGACCTTTGAAGAATCGACCGACTTGGCTATCGACCACCTGAAACAGCAACTCGCCAAACGAAAAGACTAAAACACACCGCTATGTGCAGACTTTATCGAATAAATTTTAAAAACATTAGTTCAAACAAAAAAATAAGACTATATTTGCAAACTTTTTTAGAAAATTATACACAAAAAATAAGTAACCCATAACAAATGAAACGTACATTCCAACCCTCAAACCGCCGCAGAAGAAACAAACACGGCTTTCGTGAACGCATGGCGACCGCCAACGGTCGTGCAGTCATTGCTCGCCGCCGCAGCAGAGGCAGAAAAAAACTATCTGTATCAACAGAAAAAAGACACAAAGGGTAATTAAATATCAGAAAGCGAGCCAACAAACACTCGCCCAAAACCTTACAGTCCAAAATGAAATTTCTGAAAGAAGAACGATTGTGTAGCAAAACCTTAATTGAAATGCTGTTCGACAATGGTTCTTCCTTCTTATTGTTTCCCTACCGCATCAGCTACTTTTTTTACACCCAACCAAACCACACCAGCCAGATAGCCGCAAACCAGCTGCCGAAAAAAACCGTCTGCCCTGTCCAGATACTCATCTCCGTATCCAAAAAAAAGTTTAAGCACGCCACAGACCGAAACCGCCTCAAAAGACAGACACGAGAAGCCTATCGACTCAACAAAAAAACGTTTTACGAAGCCATCTTGCCCAAGCTCCAAGACCAAAACCAAGCCTTACTCTTTGCCGTGCAGTATATTCACAACACACACCACGACTACGCTCTGTTGGACTCAAAAATGCAACTGATTTTGAAAAAAATGACAACCCTGCAAAATAAATAAAACCATCAACCCACTGGCTCAACTCAAATATTTTGCCACGATGGGCAAACGCCTGCCTTGACCAAATGCCTTGGGTGAAATACGCAAGATAGGCGGCGTTTGGTGGCGTTTGTATTCGCTGGTATTGACCAAT
>JAYWHZ010000089.1:0-4168 GCA_043777395.1 Bacteroidota bacterium | reverse complement strand
AGTGGCGTAAACGGTTCTACAAAATTTCCAGCCCGCTTGTTGCCGTAGGCAAGGTAAGAAGGCACGACAAGCGTCGCTTTGTCGCCGATGTGCATCGTGGCAATGGCTTCGTCCCAAGCCCTGATGACCTCTCCGGCACCGAGCCAAAACACATAGGGCGAGCCTTTTTTGTAGGAGTTGTCAAACTCTGTGCCATCTAACAGAGTGCCTTTGTAGTGAACTTTTATTTGTTTTCCGGTTTCGCAGGCTTTGTTTTGGGTGCTTATTTTGGATATAAAATAGAGTCCCGAGAGGTTTGGTTTTTGGGTGATGCGGTTTTTTCTAATATATTGTTGTATGTCTTTGTCTTCGTTTTTGACTTCCAAAACCTTTATATTAAATTGTATTTCATCGTTTTTGTTGATGTTTTTGGGTTTTTCTTGATGCAATATGTATTTATAGACCGAGTCGGCGTTGCAAAAAAATGCGGCACTATCGCCTTTGCTCATCATCGTTAGCCCTTCTTCGTAGCTGCCTTTGTAGGCGGGGTTTGTTACCTGAATAAAGATGGGCGTTTGGGCTTCGTGGGTATCAAAAAGGCGTTTGTTGTTGTGGTAATAGTTGAGGTGTATTTTCACTATTTCGCCCATTTGTGCTTTTTGGTTGGTGTCGAGCATGTAGAAAGCGTATCTCAATCCCGACTTTGTAGTGCCTTCTTTGGTTGGTTTTTGTGTACCCATCGAGCAAGCCGCCAGCAGCATGAGCGGTAAAAATTGTATTGAGAAAATTATTTTTTTCACGGTTTTGGGTCTTTTGCAATGAATAGGAACGGTTAAAATTGGCTTATAAAATCTTTGAAACTGGGCAGTATCTGGTCTTTTTCGGAGATAATTTTTTCGCCTTCGCCCCAGTTTATGTTGAGCGTCTTATCGTTCCAGATAATGCCGCCTTCGCTTTTTTTGTCATAAAAATTTGAGCATTTGTAGGCAAAAATCGTGTTGTCGGTGAGCGTATAAAACCCATGAGCAAAGCCAGCAGGCACCAAAAACATGGTCTGGTTGGTTTCGTTGAGCTCGATGGCAAAATGCTGCCCAAACGTCGGCGAATGTTTGCGAATATCAACGGCAACATCTATCACCGCACCTTTTATGACCCTCACGAGTTTGTCTTGCTCAAAGGGTGGATTTTGAAAGTGCAGACCTCTTAGCGTTCCTTTTTGCGAGTAAGATTGGTTGTCTTGATTAAAAATGGTGCTAATGCCTTGGTCTTCAAATATTTTTTGGTTGTAAGACTCATAAAAATAGCCCCTGTTGTCTGTCCAAATTTTGGGCTGTATCTGGTATAAATCTTGAATGGGTGTTTTGATAAATTGCATAATAAAATTAAATTGTACTTTGGAAATAAATTAAGTTATCGAGCAGCAAAGATAGGTTATTTGGGCTAATAAACTCCAAAAATCATTGTTGGCTATTGACCACAAAGCTTTTTCTGGTTCGGCTCTGTTCGCCGTTGAGGTTAAAGGCTTCGATGGCAAGGATATAAACGCCAGATTTCATTTTTTGCGGTGCATCGCTGTTTGCCGTCGTGCAGTCCCAATTGATAGACCCTTCTTTGGGCAGCAATTCGCTTTTTGCAATCTCTTTAACCAAAAATCCATCAATGGTATAAACACTGATATTGGCTACCGTTCCTGCATTTTGGAAGTTGTAGTTGATGGTCAGCTGGTCGTCTTGCCCATCGTTGTTGGGCGAAACAAGGTCTTTTTGGAGCAGAAAACCGTCGGTCAGCGTTGCATTTTGGGGCTTCGATTGCGAGTTTTTGTATCCCGGCGTAGCAAAACCGACCGTCGAGGCTGCCGAAAACCAATTGCTCTTGTCGTTTGAGACTCGGTTTGGGTCTAAACGTTCGAGCGATACGCCTTGCTCGTCGCCGATGAGTTGGTAGTGCCAGTTTTTGTTGTAGTTTACTTGGTCTATGGTTTTGAGGCTTTTGTTGCACAAAATGATGCGGTCTTTGTCGCTTGCCATCGAGGGCATCGTGCCTTCTGTGTCTATAAAATTGTTGGGATTTGGGGTGTTATAAAATAATTTTACGAGTGCATTGTCTTCCGAAACAACCACATATTCATTTGGAAAAAGCAGATAGCTCGCCGCCGTGATGGGTTTTATCTGGTCTAACTGGTTGTTGTCATCGGCATTGGCAATATTTAAGGTTTTGAGGTCTATAATTTTTTGGCTTCTGTTGTAGAGTTCCACAAAATCCTTGCCGCCCGTTTTGGGATAAAACAATATTTCATTGATGACCACATCGTTGGAATCGGCTTGCTCGGCAATGGCAACTTTTGCTCTGGTGTTGTTTTCAATTTTATTGCCCACACAGTCCTCTATGTTGTTGGTTGCGATGGTATAAATCGTTCGGATTTGCAAGCCATTAGCCAAAACAAGCCGCACTTTGTTGAGTTCGGGCTGCACGATGCTTGCATCTAAGATACCAATGTTGGGCGAAATGAGGTAGTTGTTAAGATTATTTGCCATTATCGGTTTTAGGCTTTCGGAGAAGATGAGTTCCAAAGTATCGGCTGCAATGACGTTGGCTCTGAGCAGTTCGGGTTTGCTATTGTCTGATATAGAGCCTTTTACCGAGTTGATTTTTGCGGGTGTTCCGCCTTTGGTGTCGTTGCTTGCCCGCCAGTTGGTTTGTGTGGCACAAGGGTTTTGGGCATCGATGCGTTCTAAACTCCAGCCGCCATTTTTCTTGGCGTTGCTTTTGTACCAGCTATCCGAATAATTGACATAATCCATCAGCACCTCGTTTTTGTCGTACAGATAGAGTTTGTCTTGGTCGTTGTTGAGCGATGGAAAACTACTGATAGCCAATACATTACCAAAATTTTGAAACAGGTTTGCGGTCGTCGACGAACACAAAATCACATAGTCGTTTGGGTTGAGTATAAATTGGGGCAGCGTTTTGAGTCCGCTTGCATCACCAAATTTAAAGTCTTTGAGGTTGATGGCAAAGTTGCTTCTGTTGTAGAGTTCCACAAATTCGGCGTTTGGGAGCTGGACGGCAGGCTCTGGGTCGGGCATTATTTCATTAATCAACACATCGAAGCGTTGGGGTTCGTAGTTTCCAAACGTTGTGGCGTAGGGCAGCATGGTGTTTCCAGCGAGGTCTTTGAGGTTCTGAATGTTGAGGGTATAAATCGAGCCATTGGCAAATGGATTGGGATAGTCGAGGGTTACTTTGTCTTGTGCGGCATTGAGCGTAGCCGTTGTTGGGTTTCCGATGCCGTTATTGACCACGTAGTTGGCGGTGTTTTGTGCCAATGGCGTTTGTAAGGGTTCAGAAAATTGAATCTCAACTGTTTTTTTATTGTTTGATAATGCCACACTCGACACCGTTGGGGCTTGATTGTCTGAAAAAGGCGTTCCCGAAACATTAAAATCATCAAAAGCAAATTTATCAGAACGGGTTGAGGTGAACACACATTTTACGCCAAAAAACTGACTTTGGACGATGGCATTATCCAAAACGCTGCCCTCCGTTTTGTAGTTGTTGGCGCCTAAACTATCTGAAAACAGTTGAAAATTGCCGTTGTTGTCTCGGGTCAATTTTATTTTGACATTGACATTGTTTTGGTTCACACGGTTGTTTTGCCCGTCAATGATTTTGGTTTGGGTGGTGCCTTGCTGCTTGAATAGCGACACGTCTTTGTCTGAAAAGCCGATGCGAACAAAATAGCCATTGAGTGCCGTTTGGTTCAAGTCGCTTGCGTTTGAAGCCACATACACGTCGCAATAGTTGGACGAAGAGGGTGCGGCACCAAAATTAAATTTGACCAAAAACTCCCACGAGGCAGCGTTTATGGCTTGGCTTGGGGTAGCAATCGAGGCAGGCGAGCCTGTGGCTGGTGCTTGGAGTTGGAGTTGTTTTTGGGCATTGACCATAAATTTTGATGTTTCGCCGACCCAAGTTGGGTTGTTGGTCAGGTCTCCGTCGGTAAAGTCGTCGGCAAATTGAGCTTTGACCACCTGAATTTGGCACAAGAAGCATGCAAAAACAAAAACAAGGGTTTTAAAGGTATTCTTCTTCATTTAAAATGGTTTTTATCGTGCAAATTTATAGCTAAATTGCTACATTGCTTATTAATTTATTGTAATTTTTTTATTTAAAAACTTTATCTCGGTTT
>JAYWHZ010000088.1:0-4193 GCA_043777395.1 Bacteroidota bacterium | reverse complement strand
CTCGGGTTGTGCCTGCAATGGGCGTTACGATGCTGCGTTCGGTGCCAATAAAGGCATTTAAAAGTGTCGATTTGCCTACGTTGGGTCGCCCGACGATGGCTATCTTGGGAATGCGGTTTTTGACGATGACGGTTTGTTTTATTTCGGCTTCGTCGTTGTCTTCGTCGCCTACCTCGTCAAACACTTCGCCGATTTGCTCTTCTTCTTGTGGCTCATCGATTTTGCTTTCGGGTATCATTTTAATGATTTCGTCCAAAAGTTCGCCTGTGCCAGAGCCTGTTACGGACGAGATGGGGTAGAGGTCGCCCAATCCGAAGGAGTGAAACTCATGAATTTGTAATAAACGCTGTCCATTATCTACTTTATTGACGGCAATGACGATGTTTTTGCGTTTTCTTCTCAATACTTTGGCAAAACTGGCATCTAAATCCGTGATACCATTGGTTACATCGACCATAAATATCAACACATCGGCTTCTTCTATGGCAATGATGACTTGATTGCGAATGGCTTCCTCAAACACATCTTCCGAACCCGTAACATATCCGCCCGTGTCAATGACCGTAAACCGATGTCCACACCATTCTACCTGCCCGTAGTGTCTATCACGTGTTACGCCTGAGGTGTCATCTACGATGGCTTTTCTGGTTTCTGTCAGTCGATTAAATAATGTTGATTTGCCCACATTGGGTCGTCCTACTATGGCTACTATACTCATTTTTTGCTATTTTACCACAAAGGTACGAAAAAATAAGGGTTTTTTCTTAATAATTCTCAGGTTTTTGTAAATGGCTGTTGCAAAGCCGTTCGGCAATTTGTGCTATGGTCAATCCATTGGCATCGAGGTTGGTGGTGTTTTGGATTAGGCGTTGGTCGTGGCTATGTTGATAAGATTTGTCGTAATAATCCAATACAATGTCTATCCAAACGTCTTTTTGGTTTTGTTCGATGGCTTCTATGCAGCGGTTCATCTGTTCATTTCCCAATCTTTTTTCGAGTATCCGTGTGGCTTCTATGAGTTTGTCGTTGGGCATTTTGCCATAGATTTCCAATATAAATTGGCTTCTTTCTTGCTTGTCGATGTGTAGATTAATGATTTTTGCGGTTCTAATTTGGTTATAAATGCCCGTTGGTACGCTGTTTTTTCCGATGCGTCGGCTTTCGTTTTCTATCCATATCGGTTTGCTGCTGTCGAAACTGTTCCATGCCATTGCCAGATTGTTTTCAAATTGTTCGTTGGTGGGCTGTGGAGGCATACCAATATGCCCATAGCTAGAGCCTCTGTGGTTTGCAAGTTGCTCCAAATCAATGACTTGCTGCTGTTTGTTGGCGGCAAGATGTTGGAGTATCTCGGTTTTTCGGCTGCCCGTTTGCCCACCCAAGACCAGCAAGCGTCGAGGTTCATCAAAACTATTTAATGCCCAGTTTCTAAAATTTTTGTAGCCGTCTTCGAGAACAACCACCTTGATGCCTGCCAAAGTGAGTATCCACGACACGATGTTGCTCCGCAGTCCGCCTCGCCAACACTGCACCACCACCTGTTTTTTTGGGTTCAATGCTTTGACTTGCCGCACAATATCCACAAACTTATGCCCGACGAGTTCCAAGCCTTTTTCTACGGCGAGGTCTTTGCCTTGGTGCTTGTAACTCAAACCGACCAGATGCCGCTCTTCGTCGTTGAGCAGTGCAATATTGACCGCATCGGGAATATGCCCCTGCATAAATTCTTTTTCGCTCCTGACATCGAGCAGCAGGCAGTCGTTTCGTTGGTCCAAAAATGCGTGTAAAGTCATTGGCTTTTGTCTAATAAATATTTTAAACCACAAAAATACGTTAATTTTTTTTGCAATTTTTGGATATACGACCTTTACACACAAAATACTTTATTTTTGTGCCTCGTTTGTCTGTTGTCTTTTATGCCGTTCATTCATTAAAAACAATTGCCCAATCCTATTCATGATAAACTTAATGCCCAAACAACCTTCGATTTTTATTTTTCCTTTCATCAAAACAACGCTTGCAGGCGTTTTGCTTTGGTTGAGTTTTCCACCACATGGCTACACGTTCTTGGCTTTTGTGGCTTTGGTACCGCTTTTGATGCTCGAAAACGACTATTCCGCACCGCTGCAAAGTTCAAAACCCAAAGGCAGTTTGTGGCTCTGGACGTGTTGGAGTTTCTTAGTTTTTAATCTCTTGACGACCTTTTGGGTCAAAAACGCCGCTTGGATTGGCTTGATAGCAGGCGGATTATGGAATATTTTGCTGATGTCTTCTGCCATCTATCTGTTTCATATCGTTAAAAAAAAGATGAAAAAAATAGGTCTGGCTTATGTTTTTTTAGTCTGCGTGTGGGTCGGCATCGAATATCTTCACCTCAACAGCAACGACCTCGATTTTCCTTGGCTCATCTTGGGCAATGCCTTTGCTATGCACCCCACTTGGATACAATGGTATCGGTGGACGGGCGTTTTGGGCGGCTCGATGTGGATAGTGTGGGTCAATATTCTCGTTTTTCAAGCCATTCAATACGTTGGGCAACCTCAAAGCAAAGACCAAAAAATAAAGTCCAATAAACGTTCTGCCCTCGCTTCTTGGTTTGTTTCAGTGCCTTTTTTGGTGTCGTATGGCTTGATTTTTTTTGATAACAAAACCCCTGATGCCCCAAAAACAACGCTCGATGTGCTGATTGTTCAACCCAATATCGATGCCTACGAAGAAAAGTTTAATGCCGATTTTTTTTCCCAACAAACCAAAGACTTCGTTGAAATAATAGCTAAAAATGCAGATAGCAACACCCGTTTGGTTGTTTTTCCCGAGACTTCTGTACCCGATTTGGTCTATTTTGAGCAAGCCAATTGGCAGATAGATTCCCTAAAAACGGCGTTCAAGCGGTTTCCAAAACTCAATATTTTGATTGGAGCCGTTGGCATTCATTATTTCAAACCCGACGAGACACCAACGCCCACAGCCCGTGGCGAGCAAGGCAGCCAATATGAGGTTTACAATGCGGCTTTGCTCATCGATAGGCAAGACACGATGCAGCATTACATCAAATCTAAACTGGTGATTGGTGTCGAAAAGATGCCTTTTGTGCGTTATCTGGGCAAGTTTTTAAGTAAAATGGCACTCAATTTGGGCGGCACATCGGTGGGTTTGGGCAAACAAGCCGAAAGAGAAAACTTTGTGTTTGATGGCAATATTAGGGTTTCGCCCGTGATTTGCTACGAGAGTATTTTTGGTGAATATGTAGGCGACTATGTCAAAAAAAGCACCAATTTGATAGCCATCATCACCAATGATGCGTGGTGGGGCAACACCGACGGACACAAGCAGCATTTGCATTTTGCCCGTTTGAGAGCCATCGAAACGCAAACCTACGTGGTGAGAAGTGCCAATACGGGCATTTCGGCGGTGATTTCTGACCGAGGCGAGCTGCTTAAAACCATTGCCTACGGTCAAAGTGGTGTTATCAAAGCAAAAATTCCTTTGAAAGACGCCACTATGCAGACGTTTTATGTGCGTTATGGCGATTATTTGGGTCGGATTGCTGTTTTGATTGCTGGGATTTTGTTGTTGATGCACTTTGTGAAATCAAAAAGCAAGAAATAGACCATCTGTTCTGTTGGGCGAATAAAAAAGCGACCATCAACCATTTTTTTATTTGTATTTTTGCATTTCAAAATAGATAAAAATACGGTCACCACATTGCTTTTGAGGGAGCATGTGGCTTGTGCCGTTTATGTAAAAACAATTTAAAAGATGAATAAAGATTCAAAACAAAACGATTTATTTTTATCAGACAACGGTTTGGCAAGTCAATCGGAATCGATGGCTGGCATAGACTCCGATTTTGAGATTTTTGATGTTGGTAAGTGGTTAAGTGTTTATCAAGATTCGGAAAAAGTCAAGGCATTAACTCATTTTTTGAACGAAGACAAAAGGGCATCGGTGCAGCTCAAAAACGCCCGTGGGAGTTTGGGCAATGTCCTGGCTGTTGCTACACACCTCAACTTGCCCGAAAGAAATCATGTTTTTATTCTCAACGACCGAGAGGCGGCAGCCTATTGCCTCAACGACATACAAAATTTGTTGCCCGATGAAGAGGTGCTTTTTTTGCCTGCGTCAATCAAAAAGCCTTATGCCGAAGACCACAGCACCAACGAAAATATATTGCTCCGCACCGAAGTTCTCAA
>JAYWHZ010000087.1:0-4199 GCA_043777395.1 Bacteroidota bacterium | reverse complement strand
GCCAAGCGTTTCAGGTCTTCAAAATGGGTTATGGCTTGGTCGTAGTCTCTGACAACCATATACACTTGAGCCTTATCCATCAAGTATTCAAAATGTTTGCGGTAGGCAAAAGCATCGTTTTGGTCGTCTATGTGGCGGTCTAAGTGGTTGATGGTTTTAATCACTTTTTGTAAATAATCTATATTTCTGCCTACCAAACCTTGTTCGGTGGCATTGGCAAAAGCGGTGAGCATGGCATCGTAGCCAATCGTTAGGGCTTCGGCTTCGTCGGGGGTGGCAAGTGAAGTGAGTGGTGCGGTGAGTATCTGGTTGAATAAATCGACAGCCACCAAGTCGTTTTTGATGCCGCTGAGGTCCGAAACATTGTTTAAGGCAGTGAGTATTGCTGTGCCAATTTCTATATTGATGGGAAAATCTTGGGTAATGATTTTCTTTTGACCAACGACATTGACAATCGGCGTAGGGTAGCAAACCGATGGCGACGCAATGCCACAACCCGCATAGGGCGTGCTGCCGCTACTCGCCACGGTGTAGTTCGTATATGGTACTGTGAAATGAGGTCTTATCGAAATAAAATCAAGAAGCGCAGTAGAATTGAAAGTGGGGCAGGCAATAAAAGCAACTCTTGATGCGTGAGGCGTGCCATATTGCGACACTGCTTGGGTGGTGATGGTGTTGTTGCTGATGTTGTAGCAGTTGCCCGAGCCAAAGCGGCGTGGGTTGCTCATCGTCAAATCACCAAAAACATGTGAAGCCCCATTGGTCTGAAACTTATTGTAGCCATTCTCGAAATTGGCATCAAGGGCATTGTCTAAACCAAAAGTACCCCATGAGTTGTTGATAAATTCGTTGCGGGCATTGCAGCTCAAATCCAGTTTGCTGCCTGCAACCATATCATTAATCATGCAGTTTTCTATCTTGCTGCATTCCATTCTGAGGATAGTCTGCCCGATTTCTAAATTGGATAGGCTATTGACACTATTTGTTATCTGGCTGTTTTTGATTAAAAGATTGGTGCCAATGCTTGCCATATAGCGTATGTTGCTTGTGTTTTGGTTGAAGGTACAGTTTTCTACTATCGAGCGGCTCGTCATGGCTATGGCATCTATGGCACAAGAAGAATTTGTTACCGTGCAGTTTTTGAGCCAGAAACTGCCTCCGGCGCCAGTAATTCCATTATCGTTAGTCTCAAAACTGCAATTGGTGATGAGTATTTGTTTGGAGCCTTCGCCGATGCACAAGATGATACCCTGCCCGTTGTCCACAAACTTATTGTTGTTGATAACGACATTGTTCTGCCCATAGACCACAACGCCAAAAGCACTCTCGAGGCGGCTGTTGGTGAGTGTGAGTTTAGATTTGACACAAAAACCACCCGAACCCCTAACCGAAGCATGGTTGATGCGCAGGTGCGAAAGCGTGTTGGGGATATGCAAGGCTTTGTTTACCTGCACCCTGAGGGCAGGCATTGCACCACCCACAGGCGCCGCACCCTCAAACACCATGCTGCTGCCACTCATAGCCACCACGGGCGTAGCCGTGCTAAACACCACATAGCCCGAGCCTACGGTCTGAAAAACGGCGTTGTCTTCGAGCGTGAGTTTGCCGCCGATTTCCAACACGGCATTGCTACCCACCAAATCGATTACTGCACCCGCCGAAACCACCAACTCTGCCCCAGGCTCTATGACCAAGCGTGAACCCTGATGCACCCGCAATACTGAGCCTGATTTGAGAACAAGGCGGGTGCTGTCTTTAAATCTTGCCAAAAATTTTTCGTTTTGGGTGTTGCCAAGTTCCAAAATACCGTTGTTTGTGAGCGAAATAATTTGACGTTTGAGTGCTTTGCACATTATAAAATCATTTTGAAGTTGGAGATGACCGCTCAAACTGATAGCCCCATCGTACCAATAGTATTGTGGTGTTTGTATGCCTTTTTGCTTGTAGTCGTCGAACATACGCCTTACCCTACGCAGTTGCGAAAAATTTGCAGGCAGCGAATCTCGACGCAAAATGGTGGCACGGCAATCGCAAGCAACAGCTTGATTGTATTGAGGAAGTACGATAGTTGGATTGAATTTGGCAAACCAAACCCGATACATATTGAACAAGAGCATGTAGTCCATACCCGAATGGACAAAACGAGGGCTACCTCTATACAGTTGAACTGGTCTTCTGAAAAAGAAATTTTCTCTATACCAGCCACCCGTGTTGATGGAGTCTTGTACCCAGCCGTTGTTAGGAACATTAATAGGTTCTACCCAGTTGTTTGGGTTTTTGTAGTAGGGTGCATTGTTGAGTAAGTTTTCATAAAATAGAGGGTCGATTGGATAAGTGTGCATGATGCTTCGTGTGAGCGTATGGTTTCGCATTTGTGCAATATTGGCACACAAGTCAAAGGGAATAGGGGCTATCAAATTTGCCAATGCGCCAAGGGTCAATGCCCAATTGACACCCACACTCGTTTCGGTATTTTGCAAAAAAGTGCCACCTGCAAGCAAATCTACATTTGGAATGGTTAGCAACCTTGAAACTAAGAAAAAATTATTGTTGGCAGGAGCACCACCTCTAAATACATCAATATTGAGTGTTCCACTTACGAAGTTGTAGTTAAAACCCACATTAATATCGGTGGTATCGAGTATTGAAACTGGTGGAGCAACAACACCCGCAGTGGTCGCTCCCACATAACCACTCCAAAGCTTTGAGGCAAAATTGTTAAACCCAATTTGAAAGGGCTGAACATTAGCCGTTTCCCAAGGACCGATTAAAAGGTGATTAGGAGTTGCCACTATACCGCCTATCATGCCAACTGATGGGCAAGAGCGAAGAATTGTAGGGTAAGTGGTGTTTTGTTCTTTGTAAACAAGCGGGGTTTCGTAGTTGTAGCCCGTAATTTGGTTGGCTATCTTAGCTATAGGGTAGGCATAATAGTAGAGCAAGCCCGCAGAGTTTTTTCGTTGCGATTTGTTTAAATCGTTTGATGGGTTTACTATCCACCAGCTCGTTTGTATCTCTCGGTTTTGCCCATCACAGTTGATGTTCCAAGTGGTTACTCTCGATACCCTATCGACCATGCGGTGGGTGAGTTCTTTGACACGGGTTACCAAATCGAAGCCTTCGTCTATCGTGGTGGGTTTGATGTACACATCATCGACAAACTTATGCACAAAAGCAAAACCCGCCAGCAAACCAATAAACTCGTCTCGGCTTTGGTAGTTGCGGCTATCGAAGTTGGTGGTATCGCAGTCATTAAAACCACCGTCCCAAGGCGCATAGGTGGATTTGGTGCGGTGAGCGGTGCTTTCGATGTAGGGTGTGCTGCCGTCTAAGGGTACAAAATGCCTGTAGTAGGCGCTATCCACATCGCCACGCAAAAAACAGCCTTTGCCTCTGCTGGACAGGAAGCTGCCCGGAGAATAGTAGCGGTCAAAGTTATCTTCGAGGCGCTGAGCGGCGGCAATGGCATAGTAGAGTTCGTGGAGTGTGGCTTGTGTGTGCTGCCCTGCGTTTTTGAGGAGCCAAAACTCGGTAGCGAGCATTTGTAGATATTTGCCGAGTTCTATGTTGCTGTTGTCCGTAAAATTGTAGTAGGGCTTGAGTGTGTCAAAATTGCAGACCTCCCACTGGCGGGCAGCGCCGCTCAACTGATACAAATAGGGGTCTTTGCTCTTGCTCAGCATCGGAATAGAACTGCCGTTAGGAAATAGTACATCCTTGTATCCAATTCTTACAAACTCTTTTTTAAAAGTTTCCCGGTAGTTCATATACTTTTGAAGGTTTATTTGCTCGTTTTGAGCAAAAAGTGTATTGCTGGCGAGCAGCAATAAAAACACAATTTTAATTTTTAGATTTTTCATTTGGTTAATTTTTTTTAAAACAGGTTTATTGAATGATTTTACTTCTGATTAGATTCCATGTTTCTGACTTGGTACTGTACTGATTGGGCTTTATGACTCTTTTGATTACGCCGTAGTTTTTGGCAAAATAATGTTCTGAATCAGCATTGTCTTGTGCTACTGTGTGCTCAAACTGCACGACTTCGTTGTAGATTTTGCCTGCCACAGCCAAAGAAGCATATTGTTGTTTGATTGTAAAAATAGCTAGAGGATATAAATTCGTCTCTACTTTCCAACCTACAACAAATGGGTACCGAAAGCATAAAAACTGCCCCGCTCCTTGATCTACTTCAGCTATAG
>JAYWHZ010000086.1:0-4203 GCA_043777395.1 Bacteroidota bacterium | reverse complement strand
AACAAAACCTCGACAACATAGATTTTGACAAAGCAAACGCTTACGAAAAACAGTTCAGACACGACGTGATGGCTCACATTCACACCCTGGCCGATGCTGCTGCTGAGCCAACACAAGCCAAAGTTTTCGCCAAGTGCTAAACTTTTTTTGAGGCGAAAAATTATACAACATTTCTTGACTTGCATAGCGTTGCTCTAATGGATTTTGATACTGATTTGCGTTCATTTTTTAGTTTTTAATCAATCTGGTACACTATAATTGGGCGATTCTTTTGTAATGCTAATGTCGTGAGGATGACTTTCTCGAAGACCTGCATTGGTTATCTCTATAAATTGAGTATTTGTTTGAAGTTCCTCAATGTTTTTGGTGCCACAATAGCCCATGCCCTGCTGCAAGCCGCCCACCATCTGAAAAATCGTATCCGAAACTTTACCCTTGTAAGCCACTCGCCCCTCAACGCCCTCGGGAACAAATTTCTTTGCCTTGCCTTGAAAATAACGGTCGCCGCTGCCCTGCATCATTGCCCCAATAGACCCCATGCCCCGATAGACTTTGTATTGCCGCCCTTGATAAATCTCCACTTCGCCAGGACTTTCTTCGCAACCCGCAAACAGGCTACCCATCATCACCACATCGGCGCCAGCAGCCAATGCCTTGACCACATCGCCCGAAAACTTGATGCCACCGTCGGCAATAATGGGTATTTTGTAGGGTTTGGCAGCTTCGACACAGTCCAAAATTGCTGTTATTTGAGGTACGCCGATGCCAGCCACGATTCTTGTTGTGCAGATAGAACCCGGTCCGATACCCACTTTGACGGCATCGGCACCCGCTTCGATGAGGGCTTTTGTGCCTGCGGCAGTCGCTACGTTACCAGCAATAAGTTGGAGGTTGGGATATTGTTTTTTAATGTTTCGGAGGGCATCAATCACACCCTTCGAGTGTCCGTGAGCGGTATCCAACACCACTACGTCGGCTTCGGCTTCGATGAGTTTTGCCAGCCTGTCCATCATGTCGTCGGTAATGCCGATGCCTGCCCCAACGAGCAATCGCCCTGCCGGGTCTTTGGCTGCATGGGGATATTGCATGGCTTTTTCAAGGTCTTTCATAGTCATCAAGCCTTTGAGGTTGCCTAATTTGTCAATCAAAGGCAAGCGTTTGACTTTATTTTTTAATAAAATGGTTCGGGCTTCGTCTAAACTCACATCGGTAGCGGTGATGAGATTCTCCATCGAGGTCATTATTTCATGAACCGATTTGTTGTGATTGGGTTCAAACCTGAGGTCTCTTGCAGTGATTAATCCGACCAATTTTGTGCCTTCGGTAATGGGGATACACGAGATGCCGTAGCGTTTCATGAGTTCGTCGGCTTCGTAAATCAAATTATTTTTGGAGAGATGAAAAGGGTCTTTTACCATCACGTTGCGAGCCAGTTTTACTTTTGATATTTCTTGTGCTTGCGTTTCGATGGGCATGTTTTTGTGGATAATACCGATGCCGCCTTCGCCCGCCATAGCAATTGCCAATCGGGCTTCGGTAACGGTATCCATAGCGGCACTCATGAGCGGAATATTAAGGCGAATATTTTGGGTCAGTTGGGTAGAAATATCGACTTGGCTGGGCAAAAAATCCGAATAGTTTGGCACCAACAACACATCGTCGAAGGTGAGTGCTTGTGTGATGATTTTATTCATTTTGAGTTTTTTTTTTAATTATTTATTTTATATTTTATGAATTAGATTTATTCCCATTCGATGGTAGCAGGCGGTTTGGAGCTGATGTCATACACCACTCTATTGATGCCTTTGACGTTGTTGATGATGTGGTTTGAGGTCATTGCCAAAAAATCGTAGGGCAAATGAACCCAATCGGCGGTCATGCCATCGATACTCGACACGGCTCGCAGGGCAACGCATTGCTCATAGGTGCGTTCGTCGCCCATCACGCCAACGGAGTAGATAGGCAGCAAAATGGCTCCCGCCTGCCAAACGCTGTCGTAAAGTTGGTGTTTTTTGAGGTTATCAATAAAGATAGCATCAATTTCTTGCAACATTTGCACTTTGCGTTCATCTACATTGCCCAAAATCCTGATGGCTAACCCTGGACCCGGAAAAGGATGCCTGCCCAAAATTTCGTTTGAGATATTGAGCAACCGCCCTACGTTTCTCACTTCGTCTTTGAACAAGAGCCGCAAGGGTTCCACAATTTTGAGGTTCATTTTTTGGGGCAATCCGCCCACGTTGTGATGCGATTTGATGCTTGCCGAATGTTTTCCAAACGATTCGACCACGTCGGGATAGATGGTTCCTTGTGCCAGATAAACGATATTTTCAATTTTTTTGGCTTCGGTTTCAAAGACATCAATAAATGTTTTACCTATGATTTTGCGTTTTTGTTCGGGGTCGCTGATGCCTTCGAGTTGCGTATAAAACAATGCTTTGGCATCGATTCCCTTGATATTTAAACCCATTTTTTGATAAGAATTTAAGACTTGCTCATACTCATTTTTGCGAAGCAAACCATTATCTACAAAGATGCAATAGAGGTTTTTGCCGATGGCTTGGTGGAGCAACACGGCAGCAACGGAGCTATCTACGCCGCCACTCAACGCCATCAAAACGGCATCTTGTTTGAGTTCGTTTTTGAGTTTGGCAACGGTCTGAGTTGCAAAATGCTCGGCTGTCCAAGTGGGTTCGATGTGGCAAATGTGGTACAAAAAATTTTTGAGAATGGTTGTTCCTTCTGGCGTGTGGCTCACTTCGGGGTGAAACTGCAACCCAAATATTTTTTCGTCTATCACCTCAAATGCGGCAACGGGAATAGTATCGGTTTTGGCAATGATTTTACAGTTTGGAGGCAACCGAACGATGCTATCCGAATGCGACATCCACACCTGCGTGGTCTGGTCGATGCCCTCAAAAAGTGTGTGTAGAGCGAGTTGAATATTGGCTCTGCCGTATTCTCTGATTTTGGACGGGGCTACCATGCCGCCCAGCCAATGGGCAATCAATTGACTGCCATAGCAGATGGCAAGGATTGGTATTTTACTTCTAAACTGTTCTAAATCAATGTTATAAAAATCTTTTACGGTTACAGAGTTTGGACTTCCCGAGAGTATCATGGCATCAAAATTGCCGATTATGGCGGGCAGATGGTCAAAGGCATAAATTTCGGAATAGACGTTGAGTTCTCTCACCCTTCGGGCAATGAGTTGGGTATATTGTGAACCAAAATCGATGATGATAACTTTTGAGTGCATTTTTTTTGGGTGTTTTTTGGGTGTCTTTTATTGGTTTTTATTAAAAATAAGGGCTTTTTGGGCAATGTCTGTTCGGTAAAAAAATTGGGACGGTAGATTTATTTTTTCAATGTATTGATAGACGTTTTGTTGGGCTTCGCCAATGGTTTTGGCTTGCGAAACGACGACCGCAATCCTTCCCGATGTCGAAAAATATTTATCATCAATTGATTTTACGCCTGCATAAAACATTAAAATTTTGCTTTCATTTTGTAAATTAATGGCAAAGCCCGTTTGTGGATTTTCGGGATAGCCCCGAGCAGCAATCACCACACCAACACCACAACGCTCTGATTTTAAGACTATTGGAGGCTCGGCAACGGTGTCGGTTTTCAAGAGTTGGTCTATGGTTTCAATCAAATCAAAATCGAGAATGGGTAGCAATACTTCGCATTCGGGGTCTCCCAAACGGGCATTAAATTCAATCACTTTCATGCCTTGCAGCGTTTGCATCAAACCCACATACAAAAAACCCACAAAAGGATTATTTTCAAGATACATTTGGCTGAGCAATGGCTTGACGATTTGGTCAATGGCATCATCTATTTCTTGGATTTGAGGCACGGGACTATACGCACCCATGCCGCCTGTGTTGGGACCTTGGTCGCCATCGAAAGCCCTTTTGTGGTCTTGCGACAGCGGCAAGACGATAAAATTCTGCCCATTGACAAGGCATGTCAGCGTAAACTCTTCGCCCGTCAAAAACGATTCCACAACGATTTTGTTACACCCGTTTTCAAAAAAAATATCGATGGTATCGAGGGCTTCTTTGAATTGGGTAGCGACCACCACGCCTTTGCCAGCTGCCAAGCCGTCTTGCTTGATGACCACAGGCAAAACCGAGTTTTCGACATGGTGTTTGGCATCTATCGGGTTTTGAAACACCCAGTACATTGCCGTTGGAA
>JAYWHZ010000085.1:0-4205 GCA_043777395.1 Bacteroidota bacterium | reverse complement strand
CAAATTGTTTTTTATATTGTGCTTGTTCGCTATCTGGAAACCGATTTTTTGGAGCTATGTTGTTGTTTTTTTGTACAATCGCCGTGGTGTTTGGTCTCTCTTTCTCCGTTTTTGCAGTTTCTTTTGGTGGGTTTTCTGCTCTGTTTGTTGGTGCTGGTGTTGGATTATAAACTGCTCTCTTTTCTTTTGGATATGGCGTTGTGGTTGGTTTTTTTGTGGGCTTATGGTCTGCCACAGCTGATTTTTGACTTTCGGGGCGAATATTTTTTGATTGACTTTCGGCATTCAAATCAATTGTTTGACCTATTTTTGGTTCCTGATTTTTGGCAATATCATTGCGTTTGTGCAGCAGTTTTAGTTTTATGCCATAGCGTTGCGAAACGTCTCTTAGGGTCTCGTTGGCAAGCATTTTGTGTTTTGCCATCACCGATTTTCGGCGTTTGGGCTGCAAGAACACATATGGCTCGTCGCCCAGCGTTGGGTTGTCGGCGGGTCGCCAGTCGTTGTAGCGTTTGAGCCTGCGTTGGGGTATTTCGTAGAGCGTTGCAAGGTCGTTGAGGGTTTCGTTTGGCAGCGGCACCACATATTTTATGCCATTAAAAGACTTTATCCTTTGTTCTTTTTGAATTTGATTGCCACTTTCTTGTCCATTTTCTTTCATCACACTCGAAAGTTTATGAACGCTAATCAAATCCATTTCGTAGAGCTGGTTGCGTTGAATCAAGCCAATGAGCAAGTCGGCATATTGCGGATTGGTGGCGTAGCCTGCTTGTTTGAGACCCTTTGCCCAGTTTACATAATCGGTTACATCGTACTGAAAAAGCAGTGCATAACGTTTTTTATTAACCAAAAAATCGGAGTGGTCGGCAAACGATTGATAGTCCGTTTCATATTTTCTAAAACACTCGTTGGGTGCGTCGTCGTCAAAATAAATGACTTCACCCTGCCAGTCACTCTGACACTTGATGCCAAAATGGTTGTTCGATTGCTGTGTGAGTTTGCTGTTTCCGCTTGCCGACTCCAGAATGCCTTGTGCCAAGGTGATGCTTGCCGGAATGCCCGTGCGGTGCATTTCCTGAATGGCAATGTATTTGTAGCGTTCTATGTATTGGGCTTCGGTCAGGCGTTGGGCTGAGGCAACGAGATTAACAAAAAAAAAGGAGATTAAAAGAAGTTTGTGAAGTCGTTTTTTCATTTTTTGAAGTGCGTGTTGGGCTAAAATGTTTGTAGCGAATAAAGACACCTAAACAACAGTAAAAATAAGCTTACATCTAAAAAAATAAATCTATGGCATGAATCAAATCCAACGCAAAATTAGTCAAAAAATTGGTATATTAAACAAAAAAGACTGAAAAAATGGCTTTATTTTAAAGAGATTGTTTAAACTTTTAGTTGCAAAGGATAAAATTGGCAAATTTTTGAGATTCCGAATTTTAAACAAGTTCATAAATAAAAACACTTTGCCTCTTTTTTTGAGCGACAAAGTGTTGTGTTCTAACCAATCATTCCAGTGGTTTTGATGCGTTTAGTTGGTGTTATTTGCCCAACCAAAAAGCCATTTTGCCAAGGCAAGACAAGCAAAAATGAGGGCTATCAAGGCACATATCCCAAAGATAATGCCCAGCCAACTGTTTGCAAAAAGGGCTGCCAGCACCGAAAAAACGATGAGAATGACCAAATAGCGAAAGAAATTTTTGCTCACATACTGCTCTTTCAAACTTTTGGAGGGCTTAAATTCTTTTTTAAGCAACTCAATAGACGACAACATCTTGCCTACGGCTGATGTTTTGAGGGTGTTGGTTGGCACTGGCGTTGGTGTTGCCGACACCGCAAAAACGCTTTGGTTCATAGCAAAAAGAAGCACGATTGATAAAAATACATTTTTTTTCATTGTTAAGAGCTTGGTTGTTATTTAAATAGGTGAGTTGAGGTTGTCCGTCAGTTTAGTCTGGCGAGCCAAGGCAAGGGATTGAGTTTTTCTTTGACTTTCCAGAGTTGAAACTGGATTTCGGTCTTGCCCTCATTTGTATCTGTAAAAACTGTGCCAATTGCTTGTTTTATAGCCAACTTTTCTCCAAACTTCACAAATACCTCGTCCAAGTGCGAATAAACCGTCAAAAACTCGCCATGCCTAACGATGACCGTTTTTTGCATACCCGGAATAGAGACGATGCCCGTTACTTCGCCCACAAACACGCAAGCCACTTTTTCGCCTTCGGCAGTCGTAATATTGATGCCGTTATTGACTTGTATCACGTTTTTGATGACCGCATGCGGGTGAGCGCCAAAAGTTTCGCTCACAAACCCCTTGCTGACGGGCCAAGGCAGCCGCCCTTTATTTTTGGCAAAACTGCTGCTAATTTCTTTGAGTTGGGGCGAGCCTATCAGGTCGGCAGATGTGTTGATGGTGGTTGTTTTGGTGTCTGTCTTGTTGTTTTTTGCAGTTTCTTTGTCGTTCAATTTATTTTTTTCGGCTATTTTTCTTCTTTGTGCTTCGGCTCTTGCTATCTCTTTGTTGATGAGTTCGTTTATGGCATATTCGAGCCTTTGGCTGGCTACGGTTTTTTCTTTCAGGTCGGCTTCGAGTGCTTTGGCGTTGCGTTGAAGTTCTTTGATGAGCATGTTTTTTTGTTCGTTTTCGGCTATCAGGTCTTGCGTTGCTTGTTGTTGTTGGGTCAGGAGTTGCCTTTTTTCGGTTACTTGTTCGTTCAGTTCCTGTATTTTTAATCTGAGGTCTGTCTGGGTAGATAGCAGTCGGTCGGCTTGGTTTCGGCGTGCTTGGTTGTATTGTCTAATGTAGGTAAGGCGTTGGTAGGCTTGGTTAAAATCGATTGCCGAAAGCACAAACACGATTTCAGTGTAGGTGTTTTTGCTGTTGGCAGCCGCAATTATCATCAAAGCATATTGTTTTTTGAGGGCTTCGAGGTCTTTATTGAGTGCCACAATATTGTTTTGATTCTTGTTAATCTCATTGCTCAAAAACGACACCTCTTTTTCGTAACTCTGAATGAGTTTTTCTCTGGCGTTGATTTGTCGGCTCAAAATAACCACTTCGTTGAGCGATGTCTTGGTCATGTTTCGGACTTTGTTGAGCCTGCCGCCTATAAACTCTATCTCTTTAAGGAGTTGTTTGCGGTCTCGTTCAAGTTCTTTTTTGGGTTGGGCTATGGCATTGACGGCTGCCAAAAACCACACAACAATCAAAAATATAAACGGTTTTATCAATTGGTTTTTCATAAATAAAAGTAAAGTTGTGGATTTAAAAATTAATTAAAAGAAAACCGTTTTAAGGCATGCGTTCATATTTTTCGGGAATAAAAAACGGAAATGAAAGCACTTTCTCGACAGAAAATTTATTATAATTGAGGTTAATAATTTGATTTTGGCGACTTCTGACATCAAAAATCAACTCCGACAAATGCAACACATCGCTCTTTTGCTTATAATCTACAAATTTTACCGACAAACCCTGCTCCTTGTCTATCAGACGCACAACAATATTGGTCAATTTTAATTTATCCTCAAACATTCTCGCATTGAGCATATAAATCGCCGCTTGACTTTGGTATTTGAGGGTCTGCAAACTGCTATCGCCCAGCGACTCGTAGGCAAAACCCGAAAGCGGCTCAAAACTACCCACAAGACAACTTTCGAGCAAGCCAAAATCCACCTCTGCCCCTACCATTTGGTTGATGTATGCCGACGATTTGAGGTAGGCTTTCTTGTTCAACCTATCCAAAATAAAAATGCTATCGGGCGTTATCAATGCCCTAAATGCTTCGATACCCAAAATCGGCGAGAGCGAAAGCCATATCTTTTTGCCCTTTTCTATCCGAATTGCAATGCCCGACGACAGATTTTTGCCCTCGCTGGCTACCATAATGTTGCCTTTTATATCCAAAAACTCATATTTCAAATCATTTTCAAGCAATATTTGGGCTACTTTTTTACCCGCCAACACGGCTTTATCGACTACTACGCTGTCTTTGATGGGCA
Organism: Bacteroidota bacterium; assembly: GCA_043777395.1. GTDB lineage: Bacteria > Bacteroidota > Bacteroidia > UBA7662 > JAYWHZ01 > JAYWHZ01. Next base: position 209 of record JAYWHZ010000085.1, on the reverse strand, counting down.
AAACCAGTTTTGGCGCATTGTCGGCAATGCGTTTGAGTCGGCACGAATAACTGCCAACAAGGCTCACGAAGATTAGAAAATAGATGGTAAATTTGGTCATCGGTAAAAAATTTAAAAAACGACTTGGCAATCTAAAATAACGTAAATATAATAAAAAATATGCAAACCAATCATTCCAAACACCAAAATCGATAAAAAATATTCAAAAT
>JAYWHZ010000084.1:0-4221 GCA_043777395.1 Bacteroidota bacterium | reverse complement strand
GCTTCCCTCTACGATTTGTGGGTAGGCATTGTGGCAAGTCATACATTCGGTTTCTATGGTTCGAGAAAAGCGGCTGTTGTTGCCGTTTTCAAAGCCCGGAGGCAAGTCCCACTTTCCAGTTTGGGTATAAAAAGTCATCGGCATTTGGTACAAATAGCCATTGACCGAAAACAAGTGAGAGTTTGTGTGTTGCCCAGACCCGATGATGTAATCGGCTTTTTCTATTCGCTTGTGAATGGTATCTTTGCCTTCGAGCCTAAATTCGGTGATATAGAGTTGTTTGTTTGTGAGTTTGGCGTTGTAATAAAAGTTGCTTTTTTTGTCGTAGATGGTGCTGTGTTGGTCAAAGTGTGCGGCGGTTTTTTTGTCAGAGGCGACCTCAAACGATTTTCCCATGCCCGTATGCACGAACGTGTCGTGAATGTCGGTGTGGCACGAGGCACAAACGCCCATGCCGACCATTGTGGCATCGGGACCCAAGTTGCGGTAAGCATTTGGTTCGTGGGCTACTTGGGTCGAGTGTGGTGGCTTTTGGGTGGCTTTGTCTTTTTTGTTAGAGCATTTATAAAACAAAAAGATAAGTCCCATAAAAACAACCGTTGCGAGGTGATATTTTTTGATTGAAAACATAGGGCAAATGTAACACTTTTTTGATATATAAAGTTTAAACAAGTTCATTGATTTCTTTGCAAAAAAAATTAGTGCTGTTATTTTTATCACAAAAACAACGGCACCAATTTAGTAAAACGAAAAAATACACACTTTATTTAAAAATCAACTTAACTAAAACAAATTAGTTGCAATCGAAATGAAAAAACATTGATTTGGGTTCTTTTATAAATCGAACCACAACCATAGGTCGTAAACTGTGTGTAAGAACGTTGCCTGTGTTTGAAAATATTTTTTTATTTATTCAAAGTACAAAAAATCTTGCTCACGGCGTTTGTAGAGCGGCAAAATCCAGCCTGCTTTTATGCCTACCAAGACGTCAAAACGGGCAGCAGTGTCGGGCATTCGGGTGTCAAAATTGACGGAGCGGCGGTTTTTTGTAATGGCTTCGGTCAGGTCCAAACCCACATAGTAGTTTACCCGTTTGTTTTTGGAGAGGTACATATAGCCCAAAAACTGGTTAAAAGCCACGCCGTTGGTCAGTTTGTCGTATCCTTTTTTGTATTCTTCTTCTATGGGCGGTGCAAAATTGCTGCTGTTTTCGACCCTGATTTTGTGTTGCAAAATGCCCATTCCAAACTGTGTAACGATGCCCGAGTTGATGTTTTTGGGGTTGGTCGCAAACAATTTGCCTGCGGTAGCAAACACATTCCAGCCCCGCTGGGTCAGAACGATGTTGCTCAACCGTCCGTTTTCGTCGATGACAAAGGTTTCTGACACGGCAACGTTTCGGAGCGTGCTATCTTTGACGACGTTGCCAAACATGATGCCGCCATTGACCCCAAAAATCCAGTTTTTTTGGTTCTTTACTGTAATATCCAAACTCGGCTGCCCGTTGTATCCAAATCGTTTGGACATATCGAAGAGCGGATATTGAACCTTTCCACCGGTAGTAACCATGACAATGCGGCTTGGTTTTTTAATAAATTTGGTGCTATCTGGTGTTTGGGCTGCGGTGGTCGATGCCAAAAAGAGACAAAAAAAGGGTATCAAATAGGCGTTTTGTTTCATAATATTTTTCGATTTGGTGTATTGTTTCTGTTGGGTAATTTGACTTTGAGAACATGCCTTCAAAGGTACAAAAAAGCGTTCAATCTATGGGTAAACCTATTTTTTTGGGATTAAAATCTTTATTTGAGGGCAGTTGGTATTGTGTTTTGTTAATTTTTTATCTTTTCATTGTTTAATGATTTTTTTGGCAAAATTTATCAGACGACACAAAAAGGGCAAGCAAAAACATTTTCAGAAGAAGTGGCAAAGCACCAAAGTTGAATAAAAAACAGCAATTGTATCAATAAATACCAGCATTTGATGTAAATTTGTGTCTCAATTCAAAACCCTCAAACAATCAATCCCAAATTAATATGCGTAACCTGCCCATCAATAACCAACTTTTTATCGACAACAGAGCCAAGTTTGTGGCTCAAATGAAACCCAACGCCATTGCCATATTCGTTTCAAACGATGTGTTTCCAAAAAATGCCGACCAGTTTCACCTTTTTAGGCAAAACTCCGAACTCTACTACCTCACGGGCATTGCCCAAGAAGAAACCGTTTTGGTGCTTTACCCCGATTGCCCCATCGAAAGCCGACGAGAAGTGCTTTTTACACGGCAAACAAACGAACACATAGCCATCTGGGAAGGACACAAATATACCAAAAAAGAAGCCGCCCAAATCTCAGGCATCAACACCGTATTGTGGAACGATGAGTTTGAAAACGCATTTAGACCCCTGATGAACTACGCCAACATCTGCTACCTAAACCTAAACGACAACGACCGCTCAAACCTCGTTATCCAAAACAAAGAACACCGATTTGCAAATCAACTCACACAAAACTACCCACTGCACCAATACGAAAGAGCATCAAATATCTTAAAAACAATCCGCTCAAAAAAACACCCCATCGAAGTCCAACTCATGCAGACCGCCTGCAATATCACCAACCAAGCCTTTCAAAAAACACTCAAAATCATAAAGCCAAACCTGATGGAATATGAGATAGAAGCCGCTTTTGCTCAGCACTTTATCGCCAACCGCTCCGAAGGATTTGCCTACAACCCAATCATCGCATCGGGAAAAAACGCCTGCATACTACACTACATCGAAAACAACCAGTCTTGCCTCGACGGCGACCTGATACTGATGGACGTAGGCGCCGACTATGCCTACTATGCCGCCGACATGACCCGATGCGTACCCGTAAACGGAAAATTTACAGACCGACAACGCACCATCTACAACGCCGTACTCAAAGTCATGCAACAAGCCATAAAAGAACTCCTACACGTGGGAAAATCACTCAACGAATACAACCAACAATCGGGTATTATGATGGAAGAAGCACTCATCGAAATCGGACTCCTGAACTACCAAGACGTGAAAAAACAAGACCCAAACAACCCACTCTACAAACGATACTTTATGCACGGCACAGGGCATTTTTTGGGAATAGACGTACACGACATCGGCTACCGATACGGAAAATTTGAAGCCGGAATGGTCATCACCTGCGAACCCGGAATATACATAGCCGAAGAAAACATAGGCATCAGGCTCGAAAATAATATCTTAATCACCGAAAACGGAAACTTTGACCTCATGGCAGACATTCCAATACAAGCCGAACACATCGAAGACCTGATGAACGCCTGATTCTTAAATGGCTAATTTCTGAGATTTTGTATCAAATGCGGAATGACTTGCCTGATTGTGCTTCTCCCCTTTCCAAGGGGAGATGTCCCAAGGACAGAGGGGTTGAAAATTTACCCCGAAATCTCTGCACATAAAAATATAATCTATCCAAAATTATCGCCACAAATTAAAAAATTTAAACAAAACAGCAAGACCATGATTTATCTCGACCACAACGCCACAACGCCCATAGACGACGAGGTATTGGAACAAATGATGCCCTATTTTAAACAAAAATTTGGAAATGCAGCCAGCAATGCACATGCCCTGGGACGTGAAAGCAAACACGCCATAGAAACAGCACGACAACAAACCCAAAAAGCCATCAACGCCTCATCTGCCGAAGAAATAATATTTACATCAGGAGCCACCGAAAGCATTAACCTTGCCCTAAAAGGCGTTTTTGATGCCTATGCAGACCCAAACCGAACGCAAATCATCACCTCACAAACCGAACACGCAGCCACATTAGACACCTGCCAATATCTCGCCGACAGACACAATGCAGAAATAATACGCCTCCCAGTAAACGAAAACGGACAAATAGACCTCCAAACACTCCAAAAAAGCATCACCAAAAACACCCTACTCGTGGCTATCATGCTCGCCAACAACGAAACAGGAACCATCGCTCCTATCAAGGAAATAGCCCAAATTGTTCATCAAAAAAAAACGCTCCTGCTCTGCGATACCTCCCAAGCCATAGGCAAAATAGCCGTCGATGTGCAAGCACTCGGCATAGACCTCATGCCGCTATCTGGTCATAAAATCTACGGACCCAAAGGCATCGGCGCCTTGTTTGTGAGGCGAAAAAACCCCCGTGTAACGCTCATTCCCCAAACCAATGGCGGCTCGC
>JAYWHZ010000083.1:0-4224 GCA_043777395.1 Bacteroidota bacterium | reverse complement strand
ATACAAGATATTTGGTTAGACTATTTAGACGCATACAACCAAAATATTAAAATAACAGGCTATCCCACAGAAAAAAATCTAAGCCTATTACAAAGAATTATAGAAACCTCATCAAATAAAGGGGATTTAGTATTAGACTGTTTTTGTGGTTCTGGAACAACACTCGTAGCCGCAGATATGCTTTCAAGAGAATGGATAGGCATTGACAATAGTTCATTAGCCATAGATACCGTTATTCAACGGCTAAAAGAAGAATGGATTTTTGACTTTGATACACTTATTGGCGAACAAGACAAAACAAATAAAAAATTCGCCCAACTCAAAACCAACCTTCAACACAAAACTTTTTAACAAACCAACAACACAGCAATACCAACGTGCTAGCTCGTCTCCAAAACGGTCTTCAACACACTTTCTTTCGATTTGGCATCTGGAAAATAGCCAAGCAACTTATCCAAAACAGCATCAACCATCGTGTCGGGACAAGAAGCACCACTCGTAAGCACAATATTCACAACCGCTTTTTGGGGAATAAAATCATTGGTTTTAAGGTGTTTTTTGGTCTCGTAATCAAAATGACTTATCACCCTTTGGCTCTCTATCGCTTGGGCATCGCTGATATAAAACGTAGGCAACTTTTGCTCGCAGAGTTCAACCAAATGAGCCGTGTTAGAACTGTTGTAGCCACCAACCACAATGGCAAAATCGCACGCATCGCCCACAGCATCAAGCAGCCCAATGGTCGCCGACTGGTTGTCTTCGGTCGCATAGCAAAGCGTGTCGGAGGTGTCGGCAAAATAATCTTTGTAGTGGCTCACGCCAAATTTCTGGATAATGGCTTGCTTGAGCGTTTCGGAAATGGCTCTCGTGTCGCTGGCAAGCATCGTCGTTTGATTTACAACACCAATGCGGTCCAAATCTTTATCGACATCAAAACCCGCCGAATATTGATTTTCAAACAAACCATAAAACAAACTCTTATCCACTTTACCCAAAATAACATCTGCCAAAAGCAAGGTCTGAGCCATGTTCTGAACAATTACCGTCGGGGCTTGCTCTTGTGCATGCGAAAAAGTGGCTCTCGTCTCCTCGTGATTTGGTTTGCCATGAACCACAACAGTATAATCTTTCTCACCCAATTTATGCGATTTTTTCCATACCTTTTCTACAAACGGACAGGTCGCATTGTAGGTCTGAGGCAGTATGCCAATGGCTTTTAACTGGTTCTCTATTGCCACCGTCGTCCCAAAAGCAGGCGTTACCACAATGTCTTTATCGCTAATGTCGCTCCAATCTACCAATTGATTGCCCAAGTTATCCATGATATAATGAATGCCTTTGCTCTGCAAATCCAAGTTTACGGTTGGGTTGTGTATCATCTCACTCAACAAAAAAACCCGTTTGTTGGGGTTCTCTTCCAGTGCTTTATAGGCTATCTCGACGGCGTTTTCTACCCCATAACAAAAACCAAAATGACGGGCAATAAAAAATCGAACCGAACCAAAATCAAGCAGCGTAGGCAAAAAATCCTTCTTGCGAGGGTCCGTAATTTTTCTTGCCTCTTTGATTTGGGTGATAAACGAACTTCGGTAATAATTGGGAATATTAAACTTTTTCATTGCCGTTTAGAATAAACAAACTCAAAAATAGATTGTATAATTAAAATAAAAGTGAACAAATAAATGACTTAAGGCTTCTTCAACTACGATTTTTTGGGCAAAATAGCCACCGTATGCCGACTAATACAGACCAGCTGCTGTGCTTCGTTGGTAATTTTAATGTCCCAAATGTGCGTCGATTTGCCCCGATGAATAACCGTTGCCCTGCCATAAACAAAACCCTCTGTTACCGACCTGATATGGTTGGCATTGATTTCCAAACCAACGGCAATATATTTTTCAGAATCCACACAAAGCACCGAACCAAAGCTGCCCAAAGTCTCGGCAAGCGTTACCGAAGCACCGCCATGCAAAATACCATAAACCTGAACAGTACGCTCATCAACGGGCATTTTGGCACACAGATAGTCCTCGCCAATCTCAGTAAACTCAATGCCCAATCGGTCTATCATCGTGTTTTTGGAGCGTTCTTGAACGGCATTTAAATCTACTTTTTTGAACATTAGAACAAGTATAGTTTTATTGATTTTGATGCTTTTAAACAAACATTACACACCAAAAATTTTTGAATAAAAAGGGTATTTTTAATTTTTAAAAAGCATTTTAGCAATCGATTAACCCACACTACCTTCCAGGCTGATAGCCAGAAGTTTTCGGGCTTCGACGGCAAACTCCATCGGCAACATATCCAAGACCTCTTTGGCGTAGCCATTGACAATCATTGCCACGGCATCTTCTTGCGAAATGCCTCTCTGCTGGCAATAAAACAAGATGTCTTCGCCAATCTTGGACGTTGTCGCTTCGTGTTCGACGATGGCTTGGGGGTGGTTTATTTCAAAATAAGGAAAGGTATGTGCACCGCAGCGGTCGCCCAAAAGAAGGCTGTCGCACTGCGAAAAATTTCGGGCATTGGCGGCATTTTTAGTTACTTTGACCAGACCCCTGTAGCTGTTTTGGCTTTTGCCCGCCGAGATACCCTTCGACACGATGCGTGATTTGGTGTGGTTGCCCAAGTGTATCATTTTCGTTCCCGTGTCGGCTTGTTGGTGGTTGTTGGTTACGGCTACGCTATAAAATTCACCAATAGAATGGTCGCCTTTCAAGATAACGCTGGGATATTTCCAAGTAATGGCAGAGCCGGTTTCGACTTGTGTCCATGATATTTTGGCGTTGTTGTGGCAGATGCCTCGCTTCGTTACGAAGTTATAGATGCCGCCGATGCCGTTTTTATCGCCCGGAAACCAATTTTGGACTGTAGAATATTTTATTTCGGCACGGTTCAAAGCCACCAATTCAACCACAGCAGCGTGGAGCTGGTTTTCATCTCGTTTGGGTGCCGTGCAGCCTTCTAAGTAGCTCACGTAAGCACCTTCGTCGCAGACGATGAGTGTGCGTTCAAACTGACCTGTGTTGGCGGCGTTGATTCTAAAATAGGTCGATAGCTCCATGGGGCAACGCACGTTTTTGGGGATATAAACAAACGAGCCATCGGTGAAGACAGCCGAGTTGAGGCACGAAAAAAAATTGTCCGATTGTGGAATCACAGAGCCAATATACTGTTGAACCAAATCGGGATATTCTCTGACGGCTTCGCTGATGGAGCAAAAAATGATGCCCACTTCGTGGAGTTTGGCTTTGAATGTGGTAGAGACCGACACCGAGTCCATGACAAAATCGACGGCAACGCCTGCCAATATTTTTTGTTCTTCGAGTGGAATGCCCAGTTTTTCGTAGGTGGCTCTGATTTCGGGGTCCAGCTCGTCGAGGCTCGATAGGTTTTGTTGTTTGGAGGCGGCATAGTAGCTGATAGCCTGATAGTCTATCTCAGCAACTTGGAGGTTTGCCCATTCGGGTTTGGGCATTTTTTGCCAGAGTTTGAAGGCTTTGAGCCGCCAATCTAAGAGCCATTGGGGTTCTTCTTTTTTGTTTGAGATAAAGCGAATCGTATCTTCTGAAAGACCTTTTGGGGCGATTTCTTGCTCTATGTCGGTGGTGAAACCGTATTTATAGTCTTGTTCGACGACTTGGTCTAATATATCGATTTCTTCTGTCATTTTGGTAAAATAATCTGCAAATTTACAACATTTTAAGTACTTATTGACAACAAATTTAACAATTATAAGTTTCAGTTTGCAAATTTAAAAAGTGATAGGGGTTCAAATGGTTTATTTTTTGGTTGAATTGTTTTTAAAAGTATAGATTTTTTGTTTGTGGCTCAAAAACCATTAACTTTGCAAGCATTCGACAAACCGACACAGATAGTTGAGACTTTTTGTTGCTTAAATCTAAATCAATAACCAAAAAAAATTTATGAACATACACGAGTATCAAGCCAAAGAAATTTTAGCCTCTTATGGCGTAGCCATTCAGCGAGGTTTTTTAGCCACCACACCCGACGAAGCCGTTGAGGCAGGCAAAAAAGTTACCGAGCAGTTTGCCTCGCCGTTCTACATTGTCAAGGCACAAGTACACGCCGGCGGAAGGGGCAAAGGCGGCGGCATCAAATTTACAAAAAACTTGGACGAACTCCGTGAGAAAGCCACTCAAATCTTGGGCATGACCCTCGTTACCAAACAAACGGGAGCCGAAGGCAAACACGTTTCCA
>JAYWHZ010000082.1:0-4239 GCA_043777395.1 Bacteroidota bacterium | reverse complement strand
GTGTTTTGGTTTTAATAAGGTTGCTCGCCTTTGAGGTCAAAGTCCATCATGATTTTGACGAGTTGGTCGATGTCTGTTTTGGCTGTCCAACCGAGTTTATCTTTGGCTTTGGTGGGGTCTCCGATGAGCAATTCGACTTCGGCGGGTCTAAAATAATGTTCATCTACGACGATAATTGTCTTGCCCGTTTTCTTATCGATGCCTTTTTCGTTTATGCCCTCGCCTTCCCATTCGATGTCCATGCCAATATAGTTGCTACATTTTTCAATAAATTCACGGATAGAATACATTTTTCCAGTTGCCACCACATAGTCGTCTGCCGTTTCTTGCTGTGTCATGAGCCACATGGCTTCGACATAGTCTTTGGCGTAGCCCCAATCTCTCTGAGAGTTCAGGTTGCCCATTTTTATGGTTTGGGCTTCGCCTCGGTGTATGCGTGAGAGTGCAACGGTTATTTTTCGTGTTACAAATGTTTTGCCTCTTCGTTCAGATTCATGGTTAAACAAAATGCCGTTTGAGGCGTGTAGGTTGTAGGCTTCTCTAAAATTTTTGGTAATCCAATAGCCGTAGAGTTTGGCAACGCCGTAGGGCGAGCGAGGGTAGAATGGTGTGGTTTCTTTTTGTGGTATTTCTTGCACCAAGCCGTAGAGTTCTGAGGTCGATGCCTGATAAAATTTGGCATCGGGGCAGTGGTTGAAGATGGCATCGAGCAGCCTAAGCGTACCAATGGCATCGACCTGAGCGGTATATTCGGGTACCTCAAATGAGACTTGTACGTGGCTTTGGGCGCCAAGGTTATAGACTTCGTGTGGTTTTATTTGCGACACGAGTTTGTTGAGGTTGGCACTGTCGCTGAGGTCTCCGTGGTGGAGTTTTAGGTTTGGATGCCCGAAGATGTGGTCTATTCGGTGGGTATTGAAATTGCTTCCACGCCTGACGATGCCGTGTACTTCATATCCTTTTTCCAAAAGTAGTTCGCTCAAAAAAGAGCCATCTTGCCCTGTTATCCCTGTAATAAAAGCTTTATTCATGCAATAATTTATTAATTTTGCACAAAAATACATCATTTTTCTTTATATTTAAACTATTAATAAATAAAAAAACGAATGGCAATGCAAAAGGCAGTTTTTTTGGACCGAGACGGTGTTTTGAATCGGGAGTTGGGCGATTATGTAAGGTGTTTGAATGATTTTGAATTGTTGCCTAATGTTTTTGAGGCATTGCGGGTTATTCAGTCGAGGGGTTATTTGTTGGTCATTGTGAGCAATCAGTCGGGTATTTCGCAGGGTTTTTATTCAGAATCTACTTTGGAGGTCATTCACCAATATTTATTAAAATCCTTAATTGATGAGGGTATTTTTGTTTCGGAGTTGTATTATTGTCGGCATCACCCTTCGGTAGAGCAGTGTTTGTGTCGCAAGCCAAAGAGTTTGCTGGTCGAAAAGGCATTGGCACGTTTTGACATCGATGCGGCCGTTTCGTTTTTTGTTGGCGATAGGCAGCGAGACATCGACTGTGCGGAGCGTGTGGGTGTCAAAGGTATTTTGATAGACAGTAACAGTGATTTGCGAAGCGTTTTGCCGCTTTTGGCTTAGTCGTGGCTCATCGATTGGAGCATTGTTTTGTATTTTAATTGGATTTCGGGTGCTGTTTTAGATAAATATTTTTTTAGCAGTTGCTGGTTGTGTAGGCGTTGGCGTGTGTCTATCGGTTTGAGGTCTGTGGTGGTGCAGTTGGTTTGATTGATGACGATGCCGCATTTTTTTTCTTCTACAAACTGCGTATAGTCGCCCAAGTTTTCGGAGATAATGACCGACAAGCCTGCCGAGAGATACTCGGCAAATTTGGCTGGCGAAGCCACTTTATTTGTCATAGATTGTTCACGGATAAGCAGCCCATAGTGGCACACGGCGAGGTGGTGTTGGATTTGGTTGTGTTCGACCCATTTGATGGTAACTTGATTGGGAAACTGGGCTTGAAGTCTCATTTTTTCGTCGTCGGACCAAGACAAAAATAGGATTTTGTTGTTGGCGTGTTGTTTCAAAAAATGGTATAAAAAAATTTGGGTCAGGTCCGACGATTGCCAAGCAGCCAGCGAACCTGCATAGGCAATCAGGGTATCCGAAGGTTCGATTTTGAGTTGGAGGCGTATTTGGTCTATGGTTTGGCTGGGCGTGTTTTGGTCTATCTGTGAGTCGAGCGTACAAGGCATCACGACGTGTTGTTGTTGGTTGTAGCCAAAATTTTGTTGCCAGTATTGAACCAATGCGTTGGATACCGCCAGCCGATAGTGTGTATCGACAACGGCTCGACGCTCCAATTGGGCAATGGATTGAATAAATGCTTTGTGGGCATTTTTTTTCATATATTCTTGCCATTCGGGTACAATTGCCCCCCGACCGTCGTAGCAAATACGATTGACCAGACCCGTTTTTTTGAGCATCAATGCTAAGTTTGTGGCATAGATGCCTCTTGTTACCATGTTTTTTTGTTTGAGCCACAGTAGCGTCAATCCCAACAAAAGGGCATTGAGTTGCCAGCCCATTTGCATTGGAAACAGCGGCAGGGCAATGGTGTTTGGGAGTTTTGATTTAACGTATTTTCTATCGGCGAGGTAGGTTCTGACAGAGAAGAAAGCCACGAGTCGGGTATTTTTGTTGTGGTTTGCCTGCCAATTTCTTACCACGTCTATGACTTGGCTGTCGTAAACGCCCGAGGGCTGGTCTGTGAGTGTAAGAAATAGCATGAACGAATGGGTAAATTATGGCGTAAATTTAAATTCAGATTGGCATTCTGTTAAAAAATATTATGAAATAGATTTATTTTCTTTATGGTTTTTGACGATATTTTGGAGTGTCGATACGGTTTGTTGGATGACCCAATGCCACATATAATGATTTTTGACGACGGTTTGTGCGTTGTTTTGTTTTTGCTTCATGTCGTCGTTTTTGGTATGAATGGCATTGATAATGGCTTCTTTGAGTTCGCAGATGTTGCCCGGGGCAATGAGCCAGCCCGTGTGTTCATTGACCAAGCACTGCACCGCACCCACGTCGGTGGCTATGATGGTACATTTATTTGCCATGGCTTCCAAAATAACGGTTGGCATGCCTTCTGAATAGCTCGGACATACCAGCACGTCGGTGTCTTGAAGCAGATTGATGACCTCGTACTCGTTGTGAAGTATGCCGTGATAGGTGATATTGGGTTGGTTGAGTTGCATGTGTCGTGGAATATCGCCTACAAAATGAAATTCAAATTGATAGAGTTTGCTTACGGCTTGGAGTGCTTTGTTTAGTTCTTGTATGCCTTTTCGGCGTTCAAAACGCCCTATGAATATAAATTTTTTTATGGTTCGGTTGGGTTTTACCAGGTCGGCGTGGGCAAAATATTTGGCATCGATGCCGATGGGTATTTCTATTATTTTTACTTTGTTTAGCTTCATTTTTTCTAATATTCGGGTGAGTTTTCCGCCGAGCGAAAAAATATAATCAGATTTTTTGATAGAATATTTGATGGGGTTGAGCAATAAAAATTTGCTAAAAAAGTCTTTGGTCGATGCCGATTTTTGAAACACTTCTAAGCCATGAAAGTTGATGCCGATGGGTGGTAGCGTTTTAGGTTGTTTTGTTTTTTCTATAAATAGTTTCCAGCCTGCAAACCCTTGAACGTATATAAAATCGATGTCTTGCAAGTTTTTGGAGAGTACTTTATAGACATTGACCGAATAGAAGTAGGAATGGTAGAGATAATGCCCCGGAAACCAGACCGATTCTGTAAAATCGATTTGTATGAAATGGATTTTGGCTTGCTCGTCTGGTGTAAAAAAAGCAGAAATGTCAATCGGTTGTCTGGCTATGTAGTTGGGTATAAAGTGATAAAGATCGACATCGATGCCTTGATTGACCAAGTATTTTGCCAAATAGTAGGAATGTTTTTGCATCCCACCCACAATATATGGATAAATACCATCAGTTAGTAATGCTATTTTCATTCAATTTGGATTACGTTATTTGTTAAAAAAGGATTTGTATAAAATGTGTTTAATGTTTCGTTTGGCTGCTGATGCTGCTGGCTACTGCTTCATAGATTTTTTCCCAACTATATTTTTTGAGTACTTTTTGGTATATTTTCTCGCCATATTGTGCGATAATCTGTTGATTTTCGATTAAAAAATCAAGCTTTCGGGCTAAGTCTTTTGGATTTTGGTCTTCAAAGAACAAAATTTCGTCGTTTTCA
>JAYWHZ010000081.1:0-4313 GCA_043777395.1 Bacteroidota bacterium | reverse complement strand
ACAAACCCAGTGCTGTTTGTGTTTTGAAACAGTGGTTTTTCATCGTTTGGAATTTGAGTCGAGGTGTAATAATTTTGGTCTTTAAAGTCGTTAAACGTGTTTCTATTTGAACGAGAATAGTTCATATCGATGTTTAGTTCTTCTTTTGGCTTTTCAAATTGATGCTTGAAGTTGAGGTTTGCGTCTATGTTGCCGTTTCGTTCGTTGGCGTTGTTGTCTCTATATTGGAGTGCCGACAGGGTATCAAACTTATCACGGGTCTCAAACCTAATCCGTTGAAACGACTTGTTGAGGTTGTAGCCATAGCCCAAATTTCCCGATAGGGTATTGTTTTTAGAGAGGTAATAATCCACCCCAACCCTTGCCGAGTAGGCATCGGGGTCGTTGATGCCGTTGGCATATTGGTTTAGGGAAAATGTGCTGTCGCCAAAAAAATTGGTCCTCAGCAGTTTGCCTTGCGACCAGCGTGGGTCGTGCCTAAAATTGAGGCTCGAAGTCAGGTTCATTTTTTTTGTTCGGTTGTTGAGAGCCAAACCGCCGTTATATTTGTTATAGTTTCCCACGCTTGTCCCAATGCCTGCGTTGACTGTGCCGTTAAAACTGTTTTTGGCGTTGCGTTTCATCACAATATTGATGATGCCCGAAATGCCCTCGGCATCGTAGCGAGCCGATGGGTTGGTGATGAGTTCTACGCTTTCTATCTGGCTGGCTTGTATCTGTTGGAGGAGTTGCTGCTGGTTTTCGGCGTTCATGGCGGTGGGTTTGCCGTCAATAAAAATCGTTACATTGCCGTTGCCTCTTAGGTTTAGGTTGCCGTCGATGTCCAAAGTGACCGAAGGAATATTTTGAAGCACTTCGCTTGCCGTCGCACCGTTGGTAACAATACTTTTTTCTACATTAAACACCTTTCTGTCAATGCTTTGTTGAAACAATGTTTTTTCGCCCGTAATCGTTACGCCTTTTTTGGTTATGACACTCGGCTCTATAAAAATCGTTTGAAAAACCTGCTCGTTTTGGGCGTTCGACACAGCAAACGTATCCGAAACATAAGTCTTATAGCCCACAAAAGAAACCTGAACCACAAAATTTCCAAACCCAATGCCCTTCACCTCAAAACGCCCTCTGCTATCGGTAATGCCGCCCGAAACCGTTTTTTTGTCGCCACTTCCAACAACAGATACCGTACAATAAGGCACCGGCTGGTTAGATGTTTTATCAACAACGAGACCCCTTATCAAACCCATTTTTTGGGCATAGGCATCTGCCCCGACAAACCCTATGCCAAAGAAAGATAGCAGACAATAAAAAAATAAAGACAATCTCATTTGATTTAAGACATTTAAAGACTTCATACGCTTGCAAAAAATCCATCGGTGAAACAACAAAATTAATATAAAATGGTTTCATAATCCAAATGAACACCAAAGATTTATGATAATTTAACTCTATTGTGAATAAATGTAAACAACAATCCCACTTTTTAAATATAGAACTTGTTTAAACTTTTGGTTATAAAAGGCAAAAATGGCTAATTTTTGAGATTCCGCATCAAGTGCAAACCAGCCCTTTGCCCTCCTTGGAGGCGTTAGGGGTGGTCTGAGGTCATTGCGGGCTTGACCCGCAATCTCTAACCCGCAAAATGAGACTTGTTCAAATTTATTAATCAAAATTAAAAAGTTTAAACAACCTCATATTTTTAAATCTAATACTGTTTTTTTTCCCTGATTGGAAACTGCTTCTGCTTCAAAAGTTCACCCATTTGGCTCAGCAGGTTCAGTTTGCCGCTATATGCCTCTTGGAGCAACTCGCTGGTGAAGACCTCGTTTTTGGTACCCGAAGCCACCAAACGGGTGTTGAGCAGCACTATCCAGTCAAAAAAACGTTCGGCACTTTGCAGGTCGTGGTGAACAACAAGCAGCGTTTTGCCCTCGTTTTTGAGCTCGGTCAAAAGCTCCAATATCGTGTTTTCGGTCGCAGCATCGACACCCGCAAACGGCTCGTCCATAATATAAAGGTCTGCTTGCTGAGCCAAAGCCCTTGCGATAAACACCCGCTGCTGTTGCCCGCCAGAGAGTTGAGATATTTGCCTGTTTTTGTAGTCGAGTAGGTTCACTTTTCGCAGCGCCTCGGCGGCAATCTCCTTGTCGAGCGTAGATAGCCGCCCAAAAAGATTGCCTCTGGTGTAGCGACCCATCAGCGCCACATCAAACACAGAGGCTGGAAAATCCCAATCGACGGTTTCACGCTGCGGCACATAGCTAATGCGGCTTCGCACGGCTTCGAGCGTTTGCCCAAACAACCGAATGTAGCCACTCGACAGCGTCGTAAGACCCATAATAGACTTGAGCAACGTGCTTTTGCCCGAGCCGTTGGGTCCGATAATACCTATCAGGTTGCCTTCGGGGAGCGTAAAATCTACATTCCACAACACGGGTTTTTGATTGTAGGCAACCGTTACGTTGTGTGCCTCGACGGCAATTTTCTTGATGGTTTCATTCATGGTTTATGGGTTTAAAAAAGCACCAAAACTTGGTCTTCGCCGTGGGTCTTGTGGGGTTTGGGGTGTCGATGGTTTGAGATATAAAAACGCATAACGAAACGTAAAAATAGATTTTTTTTATTAAAAATCAATCTATTCGTTTAAATTTATCTACTTTTGTTTACTTTTTATAAATAAATTCCACCGTTACTAAACATTGCCTACAAAAAAATGTTAAAATCTATGACAGGATATGGCAAAGCCACTGCTAGAATGAGTTCGGGCGTGCAGCTGACTGTGGAAATAAAATCGCTCAACAGCAAGGGTTTTGAGTTGTTTTTGAAACTTCCTCGTCAGTATGCAGACCATGAGTTTGGGTTGCGTGCCGATTTGGCAAGCAAGTTGGAGCGTGGCAAAGTGAGTGTAATCGTAGATTTTGATGCCGCCGAGAGCGAAACCAAAGCTGCAAACCTACATCGGGGCAACCTAAAAGCCTATTTTAGAGAACTTTGTGAGATAGCCGCCGAGTTGGGTTTGCCACAGCCGCAGACGCTCGATGTCTTGCTTAGGCTGCCAGAAGCATATATCGTAAACGAAAATACAAACGAAAAAGAGTGGTTGTTGATTCAAGATACCATCGAAAAAGCATTGGTAGATTTTCAGTCGTTTAGGGCAAAAGAAGGTAAAAACACGGGCGATGAACTGCAAGACATCGTCAGAAAAATCAACGACTACCTCAACGAAATAAACAAAAACGACTCAACAAGGTTATTAGAAATAAAAACGAAGATACGCAACGCCATCGAGCAGCTCAAAATCGAAAGCATAGACGACAGCAGGCTCAACCAAGAACTGGTTTACTATGCCGAAAAACTCGATATTGCAGAAGAAAAGTTGCGTTTGAAACACCACTGCGATTTTTTTATCGCTACGCTGCTCGACAAAGACAAGAGCAACGGACGCAAACTCAACTTTATAGCACAAGAAATGGGTAGAGAAATAAACACCATCGGCTCAAAAGCCAATAACCTGATGATACAACAAATGGTTGTGGAAATGAAAAACGAACTCGAAAAGATAAAAGAACAAACATTTAACTTAATTTAATTTAACGAAACAAAAACGGCAGCAGCGTTGCAATAAAAACCGCATTGCCCCATTTTTCTTAGCATTAATATCGATTTATGAATAAATTTATTGTATTTACTGCACCTTCGGGTTCGGGCAAAACAACCATCGTCAGGCATTTGTTGAGAGCCGTACCCAATCTGGCTTTTTCGGTGTCGGCTTGCAGTCGCCACCAACGCCCAAACGAAACCGAAGGCAAAGATTATTACTTTTTAACGCCCGAAGTCTTTAAACAAAAAATAGACGACAACCAGTTTGTAGAATGGGAAGAGGTCTATGCCGATAACCTCTATGGCACACTCAAATCGGAGGTCAAACGCTTGTTTGAAGAAGGCAAATCGATTGTCTTCGACATTGACGTGCAAGGTGCTCTAAACCTCAAAAAACAATTTGGCGACCAAGCACTAACCGTTTTTGTCCAAGTGCCTTCGATGGAAACACTCGAACAACGGCTCAGAAACCGAAAAACCGAGACAGACGAAAAAATCGCTATACGCATACAAAAAGCACAAAATGAACTCCAATTTGCCAACCAGTTTGACACCATTCTACTCAACGACGACCTGAACCGAACACTCAAAAGAGCCGAATGGATAGTAGAAGAATTTTTAAATAGATAACACAAAAATAAAATTAATAGATAAAAATACCAATAAATAAAATGTTGCAAATTGGAGTTCATTTTGTGCTTTTTGTATGCGTATAG
>JAYWHZ010000080.1:0-4373 GCA_043777395.1 Bacteroidota bacterium | reverse complement strand
ATGTTTCTTGCACCTGAATTTTGAACTGCTCTATGGTTTGGAGGGTTTTGTTTTCGCTTTGCTTGTCGGCTTTGGTAAACACAATTACGAACGGTAAATCATTCTCTACCAGCCAGTTACACAGTTCAATATCGAGTTTTTGAGGTTCTACTCGGCTATCGACCAACACAAACGTACACTCCAAATTTTCACGTTTGGCGAGGTAAGTTTTGAGGCGTTTTTCCCATTCGTTGCGGGTATCTTTGGCAACTTTGGCGTAGCCGTAGCCTGGCAAATCGACGAGATACCACGTTTTATTGATTAAAAAATGATTGATGAGTCGAGTTTTTCCGGGTTGCCCCGATGTTTTTGCCAGCGAGCTGTCGTTCAAAAGCATGTTGATAAGCGAAGACTTGCCCACATTGGAACGCCCAATAAACGCATATTCGGGTATCGAGGGTTCGGGACATTGGTCGATGGTGTTGCTACTTTTTGAAAAAACAGCCGTTTTGATGGTCATTATTTTATTTTGTTGATAATTCAATATTTGGAGTTATTTAATGTTGATGCCCGCCTTCGCCATGCACGTGGTTGTGGGCTATCTCTTCTTGGGTTGCTGGTCTCAATGATACGATTTGACCGCTAAAATGCAAATCACGCCCCGAAAGTGGATGATTAAAATCCATTTTTACGGTCGTGTCCGTGATGTCTATCACTTGCCCTCGGTGGTGCATACCTTGCTCATCTACCAAGTTTAAAACGTTTCCCATCTGAATATTGTTGGTGTCGAAGGCTCTGGTTTCGGCATCAATAAACATTTCTTTGTTCAAATCGACCATTTTGGTCTCCAAAAAATCGCCATAGGCATCGTTTTTGGTTAGTGTAAACTCAAAAAGACTATTGAGCGTTAGCCCTTCTATCTGGCTTTCAAAATGAGGAGGCAAGCCGCTTTGCCCAAAAAGAAAGACCATTGGCTGGGTTTCTTCTACGGTTTCGATGTGTATCGGTTCGGGGTTTTCGGTGTCGCTGATGCTCAGTTTGTAGGCAATACCCACAACGGTGTGTCGCTCTATTTGCATATTTTTAGTTTTTTTTATTCAGTAATATTTGTTTTGGTGTGGTTTGGGCAATTAAAATTCTTCAATTCTAAATATATGACAAGGCATGACAGCAGGGTTCAGTTCAATAAAATTGAATTCGCCGTGCCATTGATATCGGTAGCCTGTCAGGAGGTCGTGTACAAAAAATGCTTGCTCACGGTGTTTGCCTATGAGGTCGAGTGGTATTTTTAGGGTGCCGTTTTGGGTGTTGTTCACGTCCCAATTGACCACACACAAGATGCGATTTTCTTTGTAAGTTTTGACATAAGCCATCAAGTTTTCGTTTGATGTGTCGCAAAAAGTGATGTTGTTGGTGTATTGTAAGGCTTCGTTTTGGTGTCTCAACTGATTTATTTTGGAGATGACATAGGTCAATAAATTTTTTTTGTTCCAATCCCAATGCCTTACCTCATATTTTTCGCTGTTCCAATATTCTTCTTTTCCGGGAAAAGGCGTGCTATCCATCAACTCAAAGCAAGGTCCGAAGATGCCTGTATTGGCACTCAAAGTCGCCGCCATGGCATAGCGAAGGATAAACATTGCCTCGTTTTGGGTTTGGAGATAATAGGGATTTATGTCGTGTGTGTTGGTCCAAAAACACGGACGCATATACTCTTTGGTGTCGCTTGTGGTAAGGTCTTTGACATATTTTTGCATCTCCGCTTTGTTGTATCGCCACGTAAAATAGGTGTACGACTGCTGAAAACCGACCTTAGCAAGTTGCTCTGTGATGCGTGGTCTGGTAAATGCCTCAGCTAAAAATAACACGTCGGGGTTGGTTTTATTTATTTCGGAGATGACCCATTGCCAAAATACAAAACTTTTGGTATGTGGATTATCGACCCTAAACATGTTTACGCCGCAGGCTATCCAGTGGTCAAAAATCGATTTAAATTCTTGCCACATCGCTTGCCAGTCGTCGTTTTCAAAGTTGATGGGCAGTATATCTTGGTATTTTTTGGGTGGATTTTCGGCATATTGCACCGTTCCATCGGGTCTCCATTTGAACCATTTAGGGTGTTGATTGACGTATGGGTGGTCGGGTGAGCATTGGAGGGCATAATCCATAGCTATTTCTATACCCAAATCGTTAGCGGTTTTAACTAAGTTTTTAAATTCGCCCAGCGTCCCGAGTTCGACCAAAATAGCCTTGTGTCCATCTTCATTCAGACCGATTCCATAGGGGCAACCCACTTCGTTTGGGTCAGCCGCTACGGCGTTGTTTTTGCCTTTTCGGTGCTGCACGCCGATGGGGTGAATGGGTGGCAGATAGACCACGTCGAAACCCATTTGGGCTATGCGTGGCAAGAGTGCTTGGCAATCGGCAAAGGTGCCGTGTGTGCCATTTTGGCTTGCCGAACGAGGAAAAAAGGAATACCAAGTTGAAAATCCTGCTTTTTTACGTTGAGCCAAGCACACAAGCGTTGGCGAGAAGGTGGCTTGTTCGTCGGTTGGGTAGCGTTCAAACCATTGGCTGATGTCGTTTCCAAGTGCCTTTTCGAGGCAGACATCGAGTTTTGAGAATTGGTTTAGGTCGTTGATGAGCAGGTTGATGAGCTTATGTTCGGATTTTTTGGCTTTGTGTTTGATGTTTTCCAAAAATTCGATACCGACGAGCATTTGCAGTTCTATGTCTTGTCGGTTGGCATCTTGCAGGCGGCGTTTGAGGTTGTGTTGCCAGCTTATTGGGTGGTTTATAAATGCTTTAATTCTATATTCATAAACGCCCATTTCCACGATTTCTAACGAAGCGATGTGTGTTTCCAAGCCATCGTCTAAGGGCATCATGGCGATGTTTGTCCATTCTTTGTCGCTGTTTTTTTTGTGTTGTACAAAAGCCGAGACCCAGTCGTGTCCATCGGCAAAGACATCGGCTTTGATGGTTAGCGTTTCGCCGATGGTTCGTTTTACGGGGTATAAGCCACCGTCTATTTGTGGCGTGAGGTGTTCTATCACCACTCGTTTTTGCCCTTCTATATTTTTCATTAAAGCGATGGTTTGAATGCTGAAAGTATTTTTATGTAAACTGACTGCAAAAATAACACAAATTTATGGTTTAATGGTTTTTGGGGCATAAGTTTTTGGTATTGTTGGAGATATATTCGTTAGTCTTGACTTTTTATTTAACCAAAAACCTCCCAAATTGTGTTTGAGAGGTCTTAAATATTGTCTTTAATTGATTTTCTATCCTTTATAGAACAACCATTTGCCAATTTCTCTGAAACTCGGTTTTTTGCCATACATCAAAATGCCCGTTTTATAGATTTTGGCGGCGAGCCACGTCGTACCCAAAAAACCCAACACCAACAACACTGCCGAAAGCACGATTTCCCACATAGGCGGCTCAAAAGGCAAGCGGGTCATCATGACAATGGGCGAAGTGAGCGGAAAAATAGAAAACCAAAATGCCATCGATGAATTGGGGTTTTGAGCCACAACCTGTGCCACGATGATAGACAAAATGATGGGCAACGTGATGGGAAAGATGAGCTGCTGCGTATCGCTTTCGTTATCCACAGCCGACCCAACAGCGGCAAACAACGAGGCATAAAGAAAATATCCACCCAAAAAATAGAAGATAAACAGCGGCAAGACCAACATAAAATTGAGCGTTTTTATAGCCTCCAAAATGCCCGCCGACCCATCGGGTTGCTGCAAAGCACCAGCAGGCACCTGACTGCCCACCAGCATGGGCAACACCAAGTTGAGAGCCGCAAAACTCAGTACAATCCAAAGCAAAAACTGACAAAGACCCACCAACCCAATACCAACGATTTTGCCCGCCATGAGCTCAAAAGGTCGCACGGACGAAGCCATAATCTCAATAATTCGGCTGCTTTTCTCCTCTACAACGCCCCGCAAAACCATCATACCATAGATAAACATAAAAATATACATCAAAAAACCAGCACCCATACCAAACGCAAAATTGGCACCGACGCTGCTCTTCTGCCCCGAAAGTTTCAAAACCTGTATGCTCACTGGCGTTCTGATGCTGTCTATCTTGTTTTGAGAAATACCCGCTTTTTGCATTTTTTGGTTCTCAATTTCTTTCCTAATCGTGCGTTCTATCTGCTCCATTGCCACCATGCCCAAGGCGTTTTCAGACAGATAAGTGATGCCTTCAGGCTTGTTCATGTCCAAATCTTTGGGGATAATGAGCATGCCAGCGTCTTGCTTGCCCACGAGGTCGCTTTTGAGTTCGGCATCGGTCTTGTTGGGATAGGTAAACGTCAGGTCGTTTTTATTTTCAAATTTATTATTAAAAAGCCCCGTTTGGTCAATAACCCAAAT
>JAYWHZ010000079.1:0-4395 GCA_043777395.1 Bacteroidota bacterium | reverse complement strand
TAACTTTCAACGATACTGAATCACCTGATTCATTGAAAATTTTTTCTAGAGCTTGGCGATCTAATTCTGCTGGCAGGTTGCCAACATAAAGGCGAATGGACATGATAATAGAAAACCTCTACGCTATAAAATCTTCAGCAGGTGACTAGAGCAGCCGCTACAAAAAACTTGTTTAAAAAACTTGTTTAAACTTTTGATTTTAGCTAATAAATTTGAATACATCTCATTTTATCGGTTGGAGATTGCGGGTCAAGCCCGCAATCTCAGAAATTAGCCCTTTTTGCCTTTTGTAACCAAAAGTCTAAACAAGTTCAAAAATAATAAATTATTGAAACAAAAACAATAAAACCAAAAAAAATCCGTTTCTTTGCAACTCCATTGCCCCACAAGCATAAAGCATCAAAAATACAACCCATCAATAGAAAATAAAACTATCTAACAAAATAAAAATGAATCGTTTTGTGAAAAAAATAACCTTAAAAAACATAGCAATCCTCCTTGCAAGCGGTGCATTGCTCTCTGCGTGCAGCAGCGGAAACAACGGTGCCAAGTCTGCCAAAACAGGCTGGAACTACAACGACCCCAAAATGGGCGGCTTTGAAGTGCCTCGCTACGTCGAACAAAAAAATGGCCCCGGCTTGGTTCTCGTCGAAGGCGGCACGTTTGTCATGGGTGCCACCGAGCAAAACATCACCCAAGAATACGACAACACGCCCCGTCGTGTAACCGTCTCGTCGTTCTATATCGACGAAACAGAAGTCGCCAACGTCCATTACCGAGAATACGTCTATTGGATGGCTCGCACTTTTGGCGCCACAAACCCCGAAGTCGTGCGTGCAGCCCTGCCCGACACCACCGTGTGGCGAAGAGAATTAGCCTACAACGAACCCTACGTTCAAACCTATTTTAGGCATCCAGCCTACAACTACTACCCCGTCGTGGGCGTGTCGTGGAAGCAAGCCAACATGTATTGCAACTGGCGAAGCGACCGTGTAAACGAAAAACTCTTGATAGATGCCGGATTTATCAAATTTAATCCCAACCAAGTAGGGCAAGAAAATTTTAACACCCAATCTTATATGGCAGGTTTGTATCAACCCGAAATAAAAAATGCCAAAAAAAGTTTAGACCCCAACAAACAAACACGCCCCATAAACATGGAAGACGGCATCATGCAGCCCGAATATCGGCTACCAACAGAAGCCGAATGGGAATATGCCGCACTGGCACTCGTGGGTAACTCCGCAGGCGAAAACATAGAAGACCGCCGAATATACCCATGGAGCGGACACAGCCTGCGAAACCCCAAATCCGGTAAAGTACAAGGCGAAATGCTCGCAAACTACCGCAGAGGACGTGGAGACCTTATGGGCGTAGCCGGAAAACTCAACGACCAAGCAGCACCAACAGCACCCGTCGTATCGTATATACCCAACGACTACGGCTTATACAACATGGGTGGAAACGTAAACGAATGGGTTTTGGACCTATACAGACCCATGACTTTCCAAGATATGGAAGACTTTAACTCGTTTCGTGGCAATGAATACACCAACTACAAGGTAAACCCAGCCGATAACACCTTCCAAAGAGACAGTTTGGGACGATTGGTAAGAGAACTCGACACCAAACGATATAGCAACCCCAGCGTTCAAGATTTTAGAGACGAAGTGGCACAATATGACTCCACAACAACATTGGTAAGCAACAAATCACGGGTGTATAAAGGCGGCGGTTGGAGAGACCTACCCTACTGGCTAAGCCCCGGCACACGCCGATTTATGGACGAAGACCAAGCAAGAGACGACGTTGGTTTCCGATGTGCCATGATTAGAGTAGGTTCGCCACAAGGCAAAGGAAAAGTGAAAAAATAAAAATAGATACATTTGAATAGATTTATCTCATTCGACCGACAATACAAATGCTTACAGACTTCAAAAATCTGTAAGCATTTTTTAAAAGTTTTACCTATTCAAAGACTCGTGTTGGCTGATATTTTAAATAATACAAATCAAAAATAATGGAACTCAATCAAGATGAAGTAAATTCTCTTTTTATGTTGAAAAAATTTCCTTGTCAAACGGCACAAATAGATTTTCCTATTCAAGGAGAGTTAATTGTAATTGAGTTGCAAAATGAAACAGGAAGAATTAAATTTCAATCGGATATTAACAGAGCCAATAAAATAGCAAACAAAATAACTTTTCAACTTCGCCATAAAAACATATATTCAATTAGGCGTTTAGACCTGAATGGAAATCATAAAAATCCACCAGCACCAATACCTGATGAAATATTTAGAGGTTATGAAGAATATGTATTTAATCGTCAAGACCACGTTCATTTTTATGTGGGAGGCTATAATGAAAGATGGGCATTACCTCTAAGTGAATTACAAGAAATAGGAATACTTGAAACAGACGATATTTATGAAAAAATGTCTAAATTTTTCAAGTATTGTGGCGTTGAAAATTTAGAGTTAAAAATAACTAAACACCTACTTTTATAACTACCTTTGCAAAATGAAAGAATTAGTCAATTCGTATGTTGAATGGATAAGAAAAGGGCTTTCGTTGCGAGAGCTCAGCAATGGATGGCACGAATTAGTTACGCCCTTTTTGAACCATAAAAACGATATGATAGAACTATATTTAAAACAAGAAAATGAACAAATCACAATTTCAGACGGGGGAAACACACTAAACGAACTGATTTTAAGCGGTGTAGATATAGACAGAAGCAAAAAGAGAAGTGAAGAACTTAATATCGTTTTACGTTCTTTTGGCATTTCTAAAAATGGGAATAACGAACTTTTTATAAATACAGACGCTAAAAAATTTCCTGAAACAAAACACAGACTTATTCAAGCGGTATTGTCTATTGACGATATGTTTATGCTTTCGAGTCCCAAAGTAGAAAGTTTTTTTATAGAAGACGTAACCACTTTTTTTGAATTAAACGATATTATTTTTGTAAAAGACACATCTTTTGTGGGTAAAAGTGGTTTTAGTCATAAATTTGATTTTACATTACCCAAAATCAAAAAAAGAAAAGAAGTAGCCATTAAAGCCATAAACATCCCTCGTAAAGATAAGATAAGCAGCGTAATGTGGATGATAGAAGATACAAAACTCGTAAGACCCGAAACAGACGGGATTATCATTATTAATGATGAAAACGATATACCAAACGACATACACCAAGCACTAAAAGAATATAATATTCCATATTTTGCTTGGTCAGATAGAGCAAATAATATAGACAGGCTGCGAGTTGTAGCATAAGAAAATCAGAAATATCAGTCAAGACCATGTCTATGCAAAAGGTATAAAAGTACCAAAATCAAACATTTACACTTTCTAAATCCTCTTCTTTGTCAATACTTCTCTGTACTTAATATGATAAATCTCATAGACAGCAATAAAACTAAAAATCAAGTTTCATATTGACGGTTTCGCAGAGTTCTAAAAATTTTGATTTCACGTTTTGGTGTTCAGAGTTGTTTGACCATTGAGGCAGCAGATTTTTGCCAATCGTGAACAAGATTTCTTGCACCGTGTTGAGTTCTACCTCTATTTTTATGTCTTTGAGGCAAACGAGTATCGATTGTATTTTTTGGAGCAGCAGAGACTCATCGGGTTTGTGTTTGGCAAAGTCGCAAATCATTTCTCGGAGGCGTTGTTCAGCCAAAAAAGCAATGTGTTTGGTGTCGAGTTCTATGCTCCATTTTTTGGTTTCTTCGGCAAGTTGTATGAGTTTATCGATGCCCGTGTATTTTTGTTCAAAGAAATTTTTGAGTTGTTGATTAACCACAATGTCGAGGTTGTTTTTCAAAGTCGAAGGAATAAGCAAGTTTGCCGTTCTCATGACGGATAGCAGGTTGTAGTTCATGTCAAAAGTTTTGCGGTTCGAGTCATTGGCTTGCTGAACGTTGGTTTCCAATATCTGGTTGATGACTTTGAGTTGCTCATCCTTAAATAAATCCCAGAATGAAAAATTATTTTCCGAAAAATGGTATTGCATCACACTCATCATCAGGGCAATATTGCTGGTCTGGAAAGCGTTTTTGAGTGCCAACAGCATCGTGTCAAACTCTTGGCTGTTCATCTTGTCCGAAGCATAACCGATGATGTTGTGTTGCCCCAGATAGATAACCGCAAAGGTAAATTGTTTTTTCGAGAGCGTAATTTTTGAATGCACCAATGTTTGCCCTGCTGCTATCTTTTGCAAACCCGCTTCGAGGCGTTCAAACTTATGGCTTTCGGCGTCGTAGTTCAAGATGCTCATCGCCTTTGGTTCGGCAGCAAACAGCGAAGCGACGGCATAGTGCATGCCCACTTTGGTCAGGCTCAGGCGAGCAGGAGCAATCAATCGCTTGTAAATATCGGTTGCCGT
>JAYWHZ010000078.1:0-4397 GCA_043777395.1 Bacteroidota bacterium | reverse complement strand
TCATTTTGTCCAGCTCTTGCCGTTTGGCATCTATTTCTTTTGCCCATTGGTCTGCCAACACATCAACTTGTTTTTGGGCAGCGGTATATTCAGGCATCTGGCTCAAAATAAACTCGGTATCTACAAACGCAAACCGCTGGGCAAAGGTCGATTGATGACCCACAGCCGCCAAAACGAGCAGTAGGAGTGGGGTTAAAATTATTTTCTTCATTGTTTTTATTTTATTTTAATTGAATCAATTGAGGCATCACACGATTTTTGGTCAATGGATTAACACAAAAAAGCGTTTTTTATTATCCAACCCAACCAAATGTTTTCTTGGGCATGTTGGCTGTCAAAACCATCTATTGTTTGCCGTTTTTGGGTGCCACAAGTTCGTAAGAATGGTCTATCGACTCCAAAATTTCTTTGTCCGTCATCGTTTGGTTGAGGTAAATCGTGTTCCAATGTTTTTTGTTTTGATGAAAACCGCCTATCACCACATCGGGATACGATTCTCGCAGGGCAAGGGCTTTTTCGGGGTCGCATTTCACGTTGATGCTTATGCAACGGTCGATATTGGTC
The DNA here is from genome assembly GCA_043777395.1 of Bacteroidota bacterium. Taxonomy (GTDB): domain Bacteria; phylum Bacteroidota; class Bacteroidia; order UBA7662; family JAYWHZ01; genus JAYWHZ01. The sequence continues at coordinate 3,833 of JAYWHZ010000078.1, read as the reverse complement.
AATAAAAATATTTTATTTGCCACTCGAAACACAGCCGTTTGCGTGTCGAACGGATAGGTTTCTTCGGCGTTGGGCTTGTGGAGGCAGTATGCCCTGAGAAATTGTAAATCCATCTCTAAAATATATCAATTTGGAAATGGGGTAGAGGAGCAGTTGCGGCTCCACCAACGCAATGCCATCGAAAACAAAACAAAAAACACGGCACTATACAAGCCATTTACAAAGCCAAAAGCCACACAATTGCCTTCAAAAACCGCCAAATCGGTGGCTATCCTGCTCGCCTCAACGTCGAGATAGGGAACATAAAAACCCGCTAACGCATTGCCCAAAAAAGCCATGCCCATCATCAGCAGCCAATGATACCAGCGGTTGAAACTCGGTCTATTGATGGCATAATAAAAAATCAAGACCACCAGCAGGCTGCTCAACACCATTGCCAATCCGATGGGTGTGTAGAGTGCTTGACCGCCGTTGGTCTCGTATGCCTGGCCGTTGTGTCCGTAGAGATGGAGACCCAAATCCTCGCCATACAAACTCGTAAACAATTCATATATTGAAGCAAAAAAATCTTTCATAAGCCTTTGAGTTGAATCGTAAAATTAGGGTATAAAATTAATAATTAATGGGTAGATTTATTTTTTAACAAACTTTTTGAATGGTTTTTTTGGCTTATCTACTTGATTGGCAGAGAGTTCCAAACATTCTTCTAACGTCAAGGTTTCGGGTGCTTTGTCTTTGGGAATTTTTACGTTTTGCTTGCCTACGGCAATATACGCTCCGTAGCGTCCGTTCAACACTTGCACCTCTTTGTTTTCGGCAAACGATTTGATGAGTTTGTTGGCATCGGCTTGCCGCTTGTTTTCTATCGTTTCGATGGCTTGCACCAGCGATATGGTGTAGAGGTCTAATTCTTTGGGAATGGACACAAAGCCGCCATCAAACTTGACATAAGCCCCAAATTTACCGATGTTTGCCTCGACGGGCTTGTCTTCAAAAATGCCCAACTGTCGGGGAAGGTTAAACAATTCTAAGGCATCTTGAAGGGTGATGAGTTCCAGTTTTTGGTGTTTGAGTAGGCTCGTAAAACGGGGTTTCTCTTGGCTATCTGCCAAGTTGGTCAGCTGAGCCAACGCTCCAAACTTACCCATTCGGACCGATACCTGCTTGCCCGTTTTGGGGTCTTCGCCCAAAATGCGTTCGCCGCTGACCCGTTCGCTTTCTTTGCTGCTTTTTTCGACTTGTGTGTGAAAGGGAAAATAAAAATCGTGGAGCATCGTCCGCCATTTGAGTTGCCCTTGAGCTATGCGGTCAAAATCGCCTTCTACGCTTGCCGTAAATTGATAATCCAAGATGTTGGGAAAGTTAGTTACCAGATAGTCATTGACCAACATGCCGATGTCCTCAGGAAAAAGTTTTGATTTTTCGGTTCCTGTTGTCTCTGTTTTTAGTTCTTCGGATAACGTATTGTTTTTGAGCGTCAAGACCGTAAATTTTCGTTCGGTGCCTTCTCTATCTGTTTTTAAGACATAGCCTCGCTCTTGAATGGTTTTGATGGTTGGGGCGTAGGTTGATGGGCGACCGATGCCCAGTTCTTCGAGTTTCTGAACCAGCGAAGCCTCGTTATAGCGTGGTGCTGCCCTCGAAAACCGTTGGGTGGCAAGGATTTCTCTCAAATTTAGTATCTGATTTATGGAAAGTGGCGGCAGCATGGCGGCTTCCAAAGGGTTTTCGTCTTCGAGTTCTTCTTTTGTTTCGAGATAGACCTTCAAAAAGCCATCAAATTTTATGACTTCGCCCCTCGATACCAGTTCTTCGGCGTTGGTAGAGATGGCTATTTTGGCTATCGTTCGTTCGAGTTGTGCGTCGCTCATTTGCGAGGCGATGGCTCGTTTCCAAATCAGGTCATACAATACTTTTTCGTCTCTTTCGCCTTCGGTGGTGTGGTTTTCAAAGTAGGTGGGGCGTATGGCTTCGTGGGCTTCTTGGGCGCCTGCGGCTTTGGTTTTGTATTGCCTTGTGTGGCTGTATGGCTTGCCATAAGCCGATTCGATTTCCGTTTTTGCGGCATCTAATGCTGTTTGTGAGAGGTTGGTTGAGTCGGTTCGCATGTAGGTTATCTTGCCGGCTTCGTAGAGTTTTTGGGCAACGGACATGGTTCGAGACACGGAGAAGCCCAATTTTCTACTGGCTTCTTGTTGGAGTGTAGAAGTGGTAAAAGGTGCTGCTGGCGATTTGGTGGCGGGTTTGGTTTCTAATGATTTGATGCTAAAAATGGCGTTGAGGCATGTGGTCAAAAACGCATTGGCTTGTTCTTTTTGGGCAAATGGCTTGCCCGAGTGTTCGGATTTGAGTATGACGTTGCCGTCCAGCACAAAATTGGCAGTAACTTTGAAGGTGTATTCGCTTTGGTGGTTTTGGATTTCACGTTCACGCTCTACAATGAGCCGAACGCAGACGCTCTGCACCCGTCCGGCAGAGAGCGATGGTTTCACTTTTTTCCAGAGCAGCGGCGAGAGTTCAAAGCCCACGAGGCGGTCGAGTACTCTTCGGGCTTGTTGGGCATCGACCATGTCGTCGTCGATGGCTCTTGGGTTGTCTATGGCTTTGAGTATGGCGGGTTTGGTTATCTCGTGAAAGACGATGCGTTTTATCTTGTCGTTTTTGAGTTTGAGTGCTTCTTTGAGGTGCCACGAGATGGCTTCGCCTTCTCGGTCTTCGTCGGAGGCGAGCCAGACGGTTTCGGCTGCGTCGGCGAGTTTTTTGAGTTCTTTGATGATGTCTTTTTTATCGGCTGAGACCTCGTAGCTTGGTTCAAAGTTATTGTTAATATCTACGCCATTTTTTTCTTTGACCAAGTCTCTGATATGACCAAAACTGGATTTGACTGTATAGCCTTCGCCCAAAAAACCCTCTATGGTTTTGGCTTTGGCGGGCGATTCGACGATGACTAAATTTTTGCTCATGGCTTTTGTGTTAATCTAAAAACGTTGTTTGGATTGATTTTGTGTCGTTGTTAATGGCTTTTTGAGGCTTGTTGATATTAATTTTAGCCCAAAATACGTGCAAAATAAATGAATAAATATTGTATAAGGTTTAAAAATATTTTTTGTTGTGCATTTATAGGCTATTGCTTGAAGTTAGATTTTTGTAAACCACAGACCCAGCCCCTTGTTGGCGAGGTCTCAAAGATTGATGATTTAAACGCCAAACAATTAAATTTATGCCTTTGTATGGATTAAATAATTGTAAATTTGCATCATTAAAACAGCCCAATCTCTTTAAACATTAACAAGCAACCTATGCAGATAGATATTTCTACCGTTGAGCGTTTGGCACATTTGGCTCGTTTGGAGTTTGATAGCCATCAAAAACAGCAGATGCTCGCAGACATGAACCGAATGATTGCTTTCTTTGAGCAGCTCAACCAAGTGGATACCAGCCACACCCAACCGCTCATCTACATGACCGACGGCTACAACCAAACCCGCCCCGATGCCGTGCTACCAACCATCAGCAAAGACCAAGCACTGAGCAACGCACCCAAAAAAGACAGCGACTATTTTAGGGTAGCCAAAGTGATTGAAAAGCCAAAGACGTAAGTTTTAGTTGGTTTTGATTACCTATTAGGTGTACGCTTTTCAAAAAAAAACCATGAGCCAAGAAATTATAGCCCTCCAAAACATTTCTAAGACCTACACGATGGGTGCAGAAAAAATAGACGCTCTCAAATCGGTGTCGCTCACCATCAACAAAGGCGAATATGTGGCTTTGATGGGTCCGTCGGGTTCGGGAAAATCGACACTCATGAACATTTTGGGCTGCTTAGACACCCC
>JAYWHZ010000077.1:0-4405 GCA_043777395.1 Bacteroidota bacterium | reverse complement strand
TTTTTGACCTCAAACATTTTCTCATTTTGGATTATCAATGAATAAACGCCCTTGTCCAATGGCTTTAAATCTATGGTAATCGGTTGATTTTGAGGCATTTTTATATTTTTTTTAGTCAATATATTTTTTCCCATTGCATCTATTATCAAAATATCTACAGCGGGTTGGTCGTCTGTCGGTTGTGGGTTCGGTGCCACATAAAGCAGGTTTGTCGAGGGGTTTGGATAAACCACAAAACGAATGTTGTGTTGGGTTTGGCTTTCGAGGTTTTGGAGCGTTGGGTTTGCCGAGATAGGCAACGCTTTGAACGCAACGAGACCTATTTTATTAGCGTTTTGAACCCAGCCGCTGGCGTTGCCCGCATGCCCTTGGTAGGTCAAACCGCTTGCCAAATAGGCGTTTTGAGTGCATTCGAGCAAGATTTTATTGTTTCCAAGCAGCACGATGGTTTGCACGGCGGCGGTCGTGCCTTCGAGTACAAAATCGTTGGCAACCGCCAAATGGTTGTCAATATTTATGCGATCGAGCGTATTTTCGAGTTCCAACACCAACCGATTGGGTATCAAAAAATAGGCTACAAGTGGTTTTGGGCTTTCTAAGTTGGATAGATTAGAGCCGTAAATGGTTTTTTGGAGTTGATAAAAAGCATCTTGCCCCAATTTTTTATTGCCTTCCATCAGGTAATGAATGCTGTCGATGTGTAAAAATCCGTTGGCGGTCGTGCCGATGAGGTGAACGTTGTTTGGGTTTCGGTTGGCAAAAAGGCGTTGTCTTTCTCTCACTTCCAAGCCTGCGTCGGGGCAGATTGGGGCGATGTTGCCCATTTGGAAGATAAAAAACTGCGATAGGTTGTGGTAATCTCTTTGCCAAGCCGTTTTTAGGGTTTGCAAGCCCATCAGGTAGCTGTTGGGCTGGGAGCAGTCGTTTTCGCCTTGATAATAAAACAAACCGCTGACGTTGCTGTCTATCTTGGCTTGCTTGCAGCGATAGAGCAGACGCCCGTAGTTGGTGTTGAGGTCGCTGGGGTTGGCGGCATTGGGCAAAAAATAGTTCATGGGGTTGCCGGGCATTGCTCCGCTGACGATAGCCACCGGCATAGCATATTGCTTGTTGATTTGATTGGCAAGAAACATTGCCCACGAGCCAATAAAGCCATTTCCCGACCAGTTGTTGCCGTTTTGAGCCACCGACCATTGGGTTCGGTTTCGGGTTTGGAGCGTGTCGTCGCCTCGGTATCCAAAGCTTCTGACGTAGAGGTAGCGTTTGTCGCAAAGGTTGGCATTGGGGCAATTGCCATAGTTGAGACCCGAAGCATTGGACTGCCCTTCGACCAGAAACACATCGCCCGCCACGACGCTGTCGGCTTGAGCCAACAGGAGGTTTTGGGTGGCGGCTTGGTAGCCTATCAGTTCAAAACGATAGAGAACGGTATCGGCATCGATGTGGTGAAATAAATTAAAAGGTCGTGGATTGTTTGGGTTATTTTGGGCGATGGGCTGCGATTTGGTTTGCCACAAAAGGCCGTTTTTATAGACGTTTGAGACCAGATGTGTGTATAAACTCGTGCTATCCAGAATGCCTTTTATCTCTACTTTTGCTTGGTTGGTGGTTTTGTTTCGTGGGTAGAGTTGTAGGTTTTTGGGAAACGATTGCAATTGAACATGCTGCCCAAACAAGCTACCGCCGACAAAAACACACAGGCATATCAGGGCGATGTGGTTGATTTTGGTAGCCATTGTGGTCGTTTCTTGTTTGGAGTATTAAGGTCTAATCAATATTATTTTTGTATTATTTTTGTATTATTTTTGTTGCATTTTTGCTTCTATCGATAGGGTGGCGTGCGGCACGAGCATCAGGCGTTCTTTGGGTATTATTTTGCCTGTAACTCGACAGATGCCGTAGGTTTTGTTTTGGATACGGATTAAGGCGTGTTCTAAGTTTTGAAGAAATTTGATTTGCCTGCCCACTTGTGTGCTTAAATATTCTTTTTCAAAAGATGCCGAGCCATCATCTACGGTCAGGTAGTTGTTTGAGGTGTCGTCGGTGCCGTTGTAGCTGCCTTGCGAGAGTTGTTGCTGGTAGTTTTTGAGTTCGGAGCGGGCATCGTCTATCTTTTTGCAGATAATTGCTTTAAATTCGTCCAATTCGACATCGTTGTAGCGGTTTTTTTCTGTGTTCTGTACCATTTTTGTTTGTTGTGATAAGATTTTTAAAGAACTTTAAAATGAATATGCGTGTGTTGTTAAAATATCATAAAAATTAATATCTACTACCGAAAAATTATGCCATTTTTAGAGAATCTATTTTTTTTGCAAAATTACTATTTTATTTTGAAGCCATCAAAAAATAAACGTATTTCAATGTTAGCAAATTATTATTTAGCTATCGAGCAATAGTTTGAGCCTTTCTATGAGTTTTTGGGCGTTTGGGAGCATCTCTTTTTCCAAAATTTCGTTCATCGGCACGGCGGGTACGCTGGCAGCACCCATACACGCCACTGGTGCATCTAAAAAATGAAAACACTCGACCGAGATTCGGTATGCCAAACTCTGGGCAAACGAGTTGAGCAACGGCTCTTCGGTCAATACCAAGCAGCGGCTATGCCGTTTTACCCGTTCAAACACCAGCGTTTCGTCGCAGGGATAGAGCGTTCGCAGGTCTATGATTTCTACCTGATTATCAAACGATTTGGCGGCTTCCAATGCCCAATAAACGCCCATGCCGTAGGTAACAACGAGGCAAGTTTTGCCGCTATCTGTCTGCCGTTCCGATGCTTCTTGAACGATATTGCCTTTGCCCAAAGGCACGATGTAGTCTTCGCTTGGTTCTATGGATTTGGCTTGCTCGGTGCCTTGCACTTTGCTCCAATACAAGCCTTTGTGTTCAAACATAATGACGGGATTGGGGTCATAAAAAGCGGCTTTCATCAAGCCCTTCATGTCGGCGGCGTTTGATGGATAGACCACTTTGATGCCTCTGATGTTTAAAATGCTGCTTTCGATGCAGCCCGAGTGGTAGGGTCCGCCGCCGTTGTAGGCACCGCAAGGCACTCTGATGAGGGTTTGAATGGGAAATTTGCCTGCACTGAGGTAGCAGCTTTTGGAGAGTTCGACCACGAGTTGGTTGATGCCAGCCCACATATAGTCGGCAAATTGGATTTCGACGATGGGTTTGAGACCCACAGCCGACATGCCCGCCGTAGAACCTATGATGTATGCTTCCTGAATCGGTGTGTTGAAAACTCGGTTTGGTCCATATTTTTTGCCCAGCGTGGCGGCTTCTCTAAACACGCCGCCGAGGAGTTCGCCCACGTCTTGCCCGTAGAGTAGTGCTTCGGGGTGTTTGGTCATCAGTTCGTCTATGGCGTGTAGGGCGGCATCGACCATAATGATTTTTTGGGCGTTTTGTGGTGTTCGTTCGCCTTGCTCTTGGGTGATGGGTGTTGGTGCAAACTCGTGGAGCAGTAGGGTATCGGGATTGGGTTCGGGGGCGTTTTTTGTTTGTTCAAAGTGTTGGTTTACTTGTTGTTGGGTTTGCTCTTGTAGGTCGAGTAGTTCATTGATTTTAAATCCATTTCGGAGCAGGTGGTTGTGTAGTTTTGGAAATGGGTCTTGTGTTTCGGTCAGGAATTCGAGTTCGGCATTGGTTCTATAAAATTCTTTTCTCACGCCCGAGGTGTGGTGTCCCAATAGCGGCACGGTGGCGTGGACTAAGATGGGTTGTCGGTTTTTTCTGACGTATTTGAAGGCATTGCTCATGGTGTAGAAACATTCTTCAAAGTCGGTGCCGTCGCATTGGTAGGCGTTGAGACCTTTGAAACCCTTTGCAAATTCGTAGGCGTTCATCGTTCGCATTTCGTTTCCTCTGGCGGATATGCCCCAGTCGTTGTCTTGGACGAGGTAGATGATGGGTAGTTTTTTGAGTACAGCCATTTGGAGTGCTTCTGATACTTCGCCTTCGGTCATGGAGCCATCGCCCAGCGAGCAGAGTACGACGGGCTTGTCGTCGTTTGGGTAGTTTGTTTGGTTTGGGTTTAGTTTTTGTTGTTCGATGTATTGTATTGCTTGTGCCATACCTGTGGCTGGTATAGCTTGCATGCCTGTGGCGCTGCTTTGGTGTGGTATGGTTGGGAATCCTTTTTTTCGGATTGATGGGTGGGCGTAGTAGGTTCTGCCTTGTGAGAATGGGTCGTCGTTTTTGGCAAGGAGTTGTAGCATGAGTTCGTAGGGTGTGATGCCCATGGCAAGCAGTATGGATTCGTCTCGATAGTAGAGCGATGCGAAGTCGTATTCTTCGAGCAGAAAACCGGTTGCTATCTGTATGGCTTCGTGTCCTTTTGAGGTTGAGTGGACGTATTTGCAGGTTGTTTTGTTTTGTTCGTAGCAGTCAGCCATTGCCCTTGCGG
>JAYWHZ010000076.1:0-4406 GCA_043777395.1 Bacteroidota bacterium | reverse complement strand
ATTCCTGTCATCATTCAGGTTGCCAATACCAAATCTTTGATGGACGAACCCAACCAAAGAAGTTCGCATAGCAACAAAATTCCCCGTTTGGGTGGCTTGGCAATCTTTGCTTCGGTGCTGCTGAGCTTTGCCGTTTGGGGTCATTTTGCCATAGATAAACTCCAATATGTCATCGGGAGCTTGGTAATTTTATTTTTTACGGGCTTGAAAGACGATGTTTTTTCCATCTCTCCGATGGCAAAACTCTCGGCACAAATTGCTGCATCGGCAATCGTTGTGATTGGTTCAGGGGTTCAAATCAGTAGTTTTTTTGGTTTGGCAGGCATCTATTCTATCCCCGATTGGCTTTCGCTGGGTGTAACGATTTTTATTTTTGTGGTCATCAACAATGCTTTTAACCTCATAGACGGCATCGATGGCTTGGCTGGCGGTTTGGGCATCATTTCTACAAGTTTTTTTGGTTGGTATTTTTATGAGACCAACCACATAGCATTGGCAATTTTGGCGGCGGCGTTGGTGGGTGCTTTGGCGGGCTTTTTGCGTTTCAATTTTGATAAAAACCGCAAAATTTTTATGGGCGACACAGGCTCGCTGCTCATGGGTTTTATTGTCAGTGTGTTTGTCATTAAGTTTATTCAAATCAATGAATCGCCCGTTTATACGCCCAATTATATTGCAAACGCACCTATTATCGCTATTTTGGTGCTTATTATCCCGTTGTTCGACACTTTGAGGGTGTTTCTTATCCGTATCCTAAACGGTCGTTCGCCTTTTTCGCCCGATAGAAACCACATTCACCACATCTTGATAGACAAAAATTTGACACACCTACAAGCCTCAATCGTACTTTATATCACCAACATTTTGATTATCATTGCAGGCGTTACATTGTTTCAATACTGCTCTATCTCGATTTCAACGCTTATTCTACTCTCGCTGTTTGTCTTATTTATTGCCTTGTTTCACAAAAATAGACCCAAGCAAAAAAGCCAATAACAATGCGTTTTTATCAATTTTAATGATTTATTCTATCAGAAGCCACTCCAATTGACTTCAAAACACAAAAAACGGTCTCAAAAATGTACCTGTCGTTTATCAAACCTCTCTTCGATTTTGTGGTTGCCCTTTTTATCTTAATGCCTTTATTTGTTTTTTTAGTTGCAATTTGCATGTTAATTTTAATTATTTTTAAGCAAAATCCCTTCTTTATCCAAACACGCATCACAAAAAACGACAAGCCTTTTAAGATTTACAAATTTAGAACCATGCTCGACCACACCGACCAAGCCGGCAACCTGCTGCCCGACGAGCAACGAACGCCAAAATTGGGACTTTTTCTACGCAAAACCTCGATAGATGAACTGCCCCAACTCTTCAATGTTCTCAAAGGCGACATGTCGCTGGTCGGTCCTCGCCCTCTCCTACCCCAATATTTGCCCCGATATACCGATTTTCAACGCCAACGACACGCCGTAAAAGCAGGCATTACGGGTCTGGCACAAGTCAATGGCAGAAACCTAACGTCTTGGAACGATAGGTTTGAATTGGACGTATTTTATGCCAAAAATTGCAACTTGTGCTTGGATTTAAAAATCTTATTCCAAACTTTTAATGTTATCTTTGCAGCCAAAGGCATCAATGCCGAAAGTGGCGAAACGATGCCGCCTTTTGAGGGCTAAAAATCAACCTAAACCCTATAAATTAATTAATTAAAAAATGAATAGCATTTTTGAACACCCAACCAACGCACAAATCATCAACCGCATCAACGCACTCACACCCCATTCGCCAGCGCTTTGGGGAAGAATGAACGTTGGGCAAATGCTCGCTCACTGCCAACCACCAATTCAAATTGCCTTTGGTAAACTCGAACTCAAACGCCAATTGTTTGGAATACTTTTTGGCGGTTTAATCAAAAAACAATGGGTAAAAAATAAACCTTTGCCCAAAAATTCGCCCACTTTCAAAGAAGCAACATTTACGGGAATGATGGATTTTGAAACCGAAAAACAAAAACTCATCGCCGAAGTCGAGCAGTTTGTAACCAAAGGCAAATCGCAAATCATTTCAAAACCGCACCCTTTTTTTGGAAAAATGACCGTTGACGAATGGGACGCTCTGCAATACAAACACTTAGACCACCACTTGACACAGTTTGGCGTATAAACCATTAACAATGTTTTTTCAATGATTTGGCTCTCCTCTCCGCATTTTTCAGGTCAAGAACACGAATATATCAACCCAATTCTCACTGCCAACGCACAGCAATCGGTCTCGCAAAACATCACCGATTTTGAACACGAAATGGCAAATTTTATGGGCGTAAAAGCCTGTGCAATGCTCAGTTCGGGTACTGCCGCCCTGCATCTGGCTTTGATTTTGCTGGGCGTAGAGCAAGACGACGTCGTGTTGTGTTCGTCGTTTACGTTTTCGGCATCTGCAAACCCGATTATCTACCAGCATGCAACACCGATATTTGTCGATAGCGAAGCACAAACGTGGAATATTTGTCCCGAACTCTTAGAAAAAGCCATCAAAAAAAGCATCAAAAGCGGCAAAAAACCCAAAGCCATCGTCGTCGTTCACCTCTACGGCATGCCCGCAAAACTCAAACAACTACTCAAAATTTCGCAACACTACGGCATTCCAATCATCGAAGATGCCGCCGAATCGTTGGGTTCGACCTACGAAAATCAACACTTGGGAACGTTTGGAACTTTGGGTATCGTGTCATTTAATGTCAATAAAATCATTACCACGACGGGCGGCGGTGCATTGGTCTCAAACGATGAAAACCTGATTGAGAAAGCCAAAAAACTGGCGTCGCAAGCCCGTGAACCTACGCCACATTACCAGCACACGCAGATAGGATACAACTACCGAATGAGTAATATCTTGGCGGGCATTGGGCGGACGCAACTCAAAAACATAGATGAAAGGGTGAGCCAACGCAGACAAATTTTTGAAACTTATAAGACACAACTATCTGACTGTCAAAACATTACATTTTTAAATGAACCCAATAACGCCTTTTTTTCAAACCGATGGCTTTCGACTATAGTGCTTCAAGACCATATTTTTAGAGAAGAATTGAGACTCGATTTGCTTAAAAACAACATTGAAACAAGACCACTTTGGAAACCAATGCACCTACAGCCCGTTTTTCAAAATCACCCAAAAGAAACCAATGGCACGAGCGAAAAATTATTTGAAACTGGACTTTGTTTGCCTTCAAGTTCTTTTTTGACGGCAATGGATTTGGAGAAAGTAACGCTCTGTATCAGAAATTTTTGCAGATAACCGTTGGGAATAATGCTGCTACAAAATAGCCTAAAAAAAAAGAAGTAAGCATTTCAATCACTGAAAAACTTACTCAATAACTTCCTAAAACTTATTACTATGAAAACAACAACAGTGCAAAGATAATACTTTTCTTTTAATATTGAATTTTATTTTAATTTATATTAATTATTTTATTTTTTAATGTTTTCTATTGGCGGGAAAAAGATTAAACAAGCTTTTTAATAAAAAATCTAAGCCGATGCCAATCAACAAAATGGTGAGTTGGAGAGCAAAAATTTTGCCAAACGTCATAAATTTTTCACTGTCTTTGAGCAACGTCCCCAAACCGCCTTCGGCTTTGTTCATCACCTCTACGCTCACAATCATCATCCAAGTGATAGAGAGGTTTTGACGCACAATTTCGACCAGATAATCCAATCGGTCTTTGATGACGACTTTCCACAAAATCTCCCAGCGGTTCATTTTTTGGGCTTTTCGGCGGTCTATCTCCTCTTGCGGAATGGCTTTGATGACCGACATCAAGGACGTGATAAAATATAAAGACATAAAAAACACCAACAGCGTTACTTGCAAGGTTCTGCCGCCGTGTGTGGCGGTCATAAAAAACAGCGTAAAGCCCGTGATGGGCAAAAACCGCAAGTTGGTGATAAAATTTGCTATCGGTCTAAAAAATGGAATGGTAGAACTGTAAGCCACCAACATAGAGACCAGCGTGGCAATAAACGTCGATAGAAAACAGAGTTTGAAACTCGCCGTGATGTGGTAAAACAAACCTGCTCGCCACAAATCTGCCCAACCCCGCAAAACCTGCGAAAGGCTCGGAAAAAATGAGTCGCTGGGTACGTTTTCCCACCACACCAAAGCGATGGCGACCTGCAAAGCCACCATAACGGCTGTCGTGGTTGGGTCTAATTCTTCAAATGGAGTTATTATTTTTTTAAGGAAAGCGATTATTTTTTTTGTAACCATTGGGCGTATTGGTAAATGAATTGAGGTAAAAACACTGCAAATATAGGTTTTTTATTGGCAACGCAAGCCCATTTAAACCAAATACTTTTAGTTTTAGAAAAAAAATGGTACGCAGTTCAAGAAAAAAACTTTTA
>JAYWHZ010000075.1:0-4443 GCA_043777395.1 Bacteroidota bacterium | reverse complement strand
GAAAAATAATTTTAACACCACATCAGCAGCAAAGATTACAGAAACATGATAGCAACTAAAATAAAAACAATAAGCTTGGGTCTAACCATCGCAGCAGCCATCGGTGCTGCAAGTTTTTTTTGGATAAAAACCGTCGATGCCGTTGGTGCCAAACCACAAACCAACCAAAAATTAGCCGCAAACGAAAAGAAAATACAAAAAAACACCCCAAAAAGCCAAACCTTCAAAACAATCTTCGACACCCAAATCGTGTTAGAAACATACAAAATTGAAGAAAATCAATTGGAACACAGAGACAACCTGGGCAACGCACTCAAAAAATATCACGTCGATAGCACCGCCATCGCCACCCTGTATCTCGACAGCAAGCTCAACAAACAACTTGCCAAAGGCAGCTACTACACCGCTGTGGTAAACCGCTCGACGGACAAACTCCAATATTTTTTCTATCAATCCGAATCGACCCATTACCACAAAATCAAATTTGAAAAAGACACCGTCGTTAGCCAAAAAATAAACAAAACCATCGAACTTCGTGAACGACAAGTCGGGGCAATGGTCGGCTCGTCGCTCTACCAAAGCTTAGACGTGATAGAGGCAGACCGCAAAATCGCCGACAAATTCATTGCCATATTTAGCTATACAGTCGATTTTTTTCACCTTCGAAAAGGCGATTTTTACCGCATCATCTTCGATGAAAAATACATAGACGGCAGGTATATCGGCTTTGGAAACATCAGAGCGGTGCAGTTTAACCACAAAGGGCAAGATTTTTTTGCCTTTTTGTTTGACGACGGCGAGACCACCGAATACTACAACGCCGGAGGCGAAATTATGAAAAAAACCTTTCTCAAAGCACCTTTGGACTTCAGCCGCATCAGCTCAAAATACACTTTGAAACGGTTTCACCCTGTGCAAAAAATTTTTAAACCACACTTAGGCACAGACTACGCCGCACCCGCAGGCACGCCCGTCAAAGCCGTTGCCGATGGCAAAATCATTGCCGCCGAATTTGGAATCTATAATGGAAACTACGTCAAAATAGAACACAACAAAAAACACACCACCCAATACCTCCATTTTAGCCGCATAGCCAAAGGCATCAAACGAAACACAACCGTCAAGCAAGGACAGACCATCGGCTATGTGGGCAGCACTGGGCTGGCATCGGGTCCGCACTTGTGCTTTCGGTTTTGGGAAAATGGCAAACAGATAGATGGGCAAAAAATTACCGTCGTCGAAAAATTGCCCTTGGTCAGAAGAGATAAAAAAATAGAGTTTTATAACCTCACCAACCAACTCATGCCCCTATTTGCAAACATCGTTATCCAGCAAAAAGACGACCACAAACCCATCGAAACCCAAAAAAACACGGCACTAACCAACACCAAACCAACACCAAGACAAGGTAGATGACCCCAAACTTTAAAAAAAAGATAAGCAACCCAATCTATTTTAACCTCTTTTTAGCCCACAAACTCCCCTTGGCTTTCATAGCAGGTCTCAAACTCAAAACCCTCTCCGACGACCACTGCCAAATCTCCATCAAGCACCAATGGATTAACCAAAACCCATTTGGCTCTATCTACTTTGCTGCTCTGGCTATGGCTGCCGAACTCTCGACAGGCGTGCTGGCACTCATCGAATGCCAACAAGCCACACAGCCAATGTCCATGCTCGTGAGCCACACACAAGCCCAATTTACCAAAAAAGCCAAAGGCAAAATACTATTTACATGCCACGAAGGGCAAAAAATAAGACAAGCCATAGAACAAACCCAAACCACAAAACAAGGCGTAGCCTGCAACATCACCGCCGTAGGACACGACGAACAGCAAAACGAAATCGCCAAATTTATATTCACATGGACTTTTAAAGGGAAATAATAAATCAAGTTTTATGAAATAGTACAAATTAAAATACATATTCATAAAAAAATCGTTTCTTTGTGTCCAAATACAATTAAATTCAAAATACCAAACAAAACCTCATTTCTCCACAACCAATCTGTTTAATGAAAAACATAACCGTAATAGGAGCAGGAACAATGGGTAATGGCATCGCTCACCTGTTTGCCATGCACAACCACACCGTGTCGCTCGTAGATGTATCCGACGAAGCACTCCAAAAAGGACTCGCAACCATCACAGCCAACCTCGACCGAATGGTAGCCAAACAAACCCTTTCGGAACTCCAAAAACAACACACACTCCAAAACCTTCACACATTCACAACCATCGAAGCAGGCACGACCAACGCCGAACTCGTGGTCGAGGCAGCAACCGAAAACATAGACCTCAAGCTCAAAATATTTAAAGAAATAGACCAGCATGCACCCCAAAACTGCATACTGGCCTCCAACACCTCCTCCATATCCATCACCACCATAGCTGCCGCCACCCAAAGACCCCAACAAGTCATCGGCATGCACTTCATGAACCCCGTACCCATCATGAAGCTCGTCGAAATCATAAACGGATACCAAACCAGCACACAAACCACCAGCACCATCGTAGAAATTGCCAAAAAGTTGGACAAAATACCCGTTTCAGTACACGACTATCCCGGATTTATTGCCAACCGAATACTCATGCCCATGATAAACGAAGCCATCATCAGCTTGTTTGAAGGCGTGGCAGGCGTAGAAGAGATCGATTCCATCATGAAACTCGGTATGGCACACCCAATGGGCCCCCTACAACTCGCCGATTTTATAGGTCTGGACGTATGCCTTGCCATCTTGCAAGTCTTAGACAAAGGATTTGGAAACCCAAAATATGCCCCGTGTCCACTACTGGTCAATATGGTAGCAGCCAAAAACTTGGGCATCAAATCAAAAATCGGATTTTATGACTACAAAAATGGCACGAAAAATGCAACAGTAGCCAGTCGGTTCATTAATTAATCGTTAAGAAAGTTGCAGTTTTAACAAAAAACCCACATTGGTAAGCTTTTTTTAAATAAAAAACTTTAAGATACCAAAAATTGCACTATTTTTGACCAATAATTTGATGCCACACAAATCAACACAAGCAAATCAATACCCATAAAATAAATATTCTAAAATACTTAAATATTTAACCTCAATAATAACTCAATAACAAAAGGACTCTTTTCATTTAATTAAAAAATTACAGATAATATATTATGCAACGCTACTTCAACATTAAACAGTTTATCCTCTGTGCCTTGCTCGCCACAGTAACCCTTGGTTCAACCAACGCACAAGATACAACCAAAGTCAATCTTTTGTCTGGTAACAAAAAAATCAAAAAACAAAAATTACCACGAGAAAAAACAATAAAAAAGGAAAAATCTGTACTGCTCAAACCAGTTCAAGACACCACCGAAACCAAAAACATCTATCCAGAAAAAAAACGTGACAGCTGGGGCGTAACCCTACACGGCGGCAACGGCTGGATAACAGGCGACGTGAGAGGCAGAGCATTTAGCCCATCGCTGGGGCTTAGCGTCCGCAAATCATTCGGACACTCGTTCTCGGCTCGCTTTCAAGCACTCTACTCAGACATGAAAGGCATGGACCTCTATGCCGTCGGCGGGCCAGGAGACGACCTCATCAATCGGGTCAATAACAGCTATAACGGCACCAACAACGCCGCCGCACGCTACGGCTTCGAGCCACTGGTTTATAACTACCGAAACAGAAACATCGGCATGGACCTCCAAATCGTCTATAACCTCAACAACCTCAACTTCTACAAAAAAGACCCAAAATGGAACGTCTATACATTTGCCGGTTTTGGTCTCAACGCCTACAATGTAACCGCCAACGCACTCAACAGCAGCAACGAACGCTATAGCTTTGCAGACATCAACTTTGGAAACAAAGCCCAAACCGTCAGAACAGACCTCAAAAATAAATTTGACAACACCTACGAAACAGCAGGACACCTATTTGGAACAAACCAAATACCCGACGAAGGTCTCTACACCAAGTTAGGCAAAAACAAATACAAGGTAAACTATGCCGTGAGCCTGGGCGCAGGTGTCCAATATAGAATAAACCGCCGCTTGGCACTCGGATTGGAACAAAAAATGACCTTCGTACCAGACGACTACCTCGACAACCGCATGATGACACTCGACTACGTGGGAACACTCACACGAAGCACAAACTTTGACTTTATCGGAAACACAAACCTAAACCTCGAAATACGACTCGGAAGAAAATCAAAAGTAGAAGACTCTCGCTGGTGGTCAAACCCATTAGACCCAATCCTAAACGACATTGCCGACCTCAAAAGCAAAGTCAAAGATGCCCTAACCGATACCGACAAAGACGGCGTAGCCGATATATTTGACGAAGAACCCAACACACCCGAAGGCGCAACCGTCGATACCAAAGGACGCACACTCGACTCCGACAAAGACGGCGTAGCAGACTACAAAGACCTAGAACCGTTCTCACCCGCCGGTGCCATC
>JAYWHZ010000074.1:0-4451 GCA_043777395.1 Bacteroidota bacterium | reverse complement strand
AACCGTTTTTATTTCAATCCTTGGGCTATCAGGTTCACATTGTGCCTTACCATACCAATATAAGTGCCTTCGGGCGTACCATTGCCACCCATTGCATCGGAAAACAAAGTGCCGCCTATTTTTACGTCAAAACCCTTGTCGTTGCAGCCCTTGACCACAGCCTCCAAGGATTTTTGAGGCACAGAACTCTCTACAAAAACGGCTCGTATGCGCCGCTCAACAATAAAATTGACCAAGTTGGTAATGTCTCGCAAACCAAATTCAGACACCGTAGAGATGCCCTGCAAACCACGCACTTCTATCTGATAACGGTTTCCAAAATAAGAAAAAGCATCGTGAGCCGTAATCAAAACCCTTTGATTTTTTGGAATTTGGGCTATCTGGTTCAGGGTTCTTTGGTCCAAATCAATCAATTTTTGGTTATAAATAAATGTGTTTTGCTTATAAATTTTGGCGTTGGCAGTGTCTATTGCCTGCAACTGTGCCGAGATAACACACATGGCTTGCCGCCACAAATCGACATCAAACCAAATGTGAGGGTCGTGGGCGTTGGCAAAACTGGTGTTGTTAATCAGTTTGAGCGGCGGCAAACCGTCGGCAAAAGCAAGCACTTTTTTTCGACCTTTCAGGTTGTCCAACACATCGCTCATCTTGCCTTCGAGGTGCAAGCCATTGTGGATAATCACATCGGCATTGACCAGTTTTGCCAAGTCGCCCTGCGAGGCTTTATACAAATGTGGGTCCACGCCAGCACCCATCAACGCCACGACGGTGGCTTGCTTGCCCACGATATTTTGAACCGCATCGGCAATGATGCCCGTCGTACAGACAACAGACAGTTTAGATGCTGGATTTTGGTCTGCTTTGCTTTTGTTCGACCCGTTGTTGCAAGCAATCAAGCCCAAAGACAAGCCAACAAAGAAGGTGAATAGCTTGATAACTTTTAGTGTCTTCATTCTTAAATTTGAAAGCCAAAGATACGCAGAACGTAGATATTCTCAATTTAATTCAACAATAATGGCGGTGAACTTTACCAAATGGCTAAAAAGACTGTCGAGTTGGCTTTTTTTTCTAATTTTGTGCCTCAATCCTTTTACGATTTTATGAAAATTTCTTACAATTGGCTTAATGAATACCTCGACCACCATTTAAACATCGACGAGCTTGCCCAAATCCTGACCAACACGGGTTTGGAAGTCGATGGCGTTGAGACTTTTGAGTGCATCAAAGGCAGCTTGCAAGGCGTAGTTGTGGGCTACATCAAAACCAAAACACAGCACCCAAACGCCGACCGTCTGAGCATCACAACCGTCGATATTGGCACGGGCGAAGACCTCCAAATCGTGTGTGGCGCACCCAACGTGGCACAAGGGCAAAAAGTCGTTGTGGCTCCCGTAGGCACGACCATCTATCCCAAAAACGGCGAAGCTATGCTGATGAAAAAAACCAAAATCAGAGGCGAAATATCCAACGGTATGATTTGTGCCGCAGACGAGATAGGCATTGGTACAGACCATGAGGGCATCGTCGTGTTGCCCCAAAACCTCACAATTGGTATGCCGCTGGCTCAATATTACGACATAGAAAAGGATTTTACGATAGAAATAGGTCTTACACCCAATAGAAACGATGCTTTTGGGCATATTGGCGTGGCAAAAGACGTTTTGGCTTACCTCAACCAACACAAAAAAGCCAATTTACAATTAAAAAATATCGAAACGGGCAATTTTCCTATTTTTAATAACCCAAAAGACCTTATTGCTATCGAAAATGAAGCCGCTTGCCCTCGTTTTTCAGGCATACTCATCAACAATGTTTTTGTGCAGCCATCGCCCGATTGGCTTCAAAACAAGCTCAAAGCCATTGGCATCAACCCCATCAACAACGTGGTCGATGTAACCAATTATGTGATGTATGAAACCGGAAAACCCATTCATGCTTTTGATGCCGACCAGATAGAAGGGCTAAAAATAAGGGTTAAATTTGCCAACGAAGGCGAAAAAATTACGCTTTTAGACAAAAAAGAATACGCCCTCCACGCCCACGATTTGTGCATCTGCAACCAACACGGCAAGCCGATGGCTTTGGCGGGTATCATGGGCGGTTTGGACGAGAGCATCAGCCAAACCACAAGCAATGTATTTATTGAAAGTGCTTATTTTGACCCTGCAACCATCAGAAAAACCGCCAAACAACACAACCTAAAAACAGACGCTTCGTTTCGTTTTGAACGGGGTAGCGACTGGAATTTGACGATTATTTCTACCCTTCGGGCTGCCAAACTGATGTGTGAACTCACGGGCGGCTCGGTGTCGAGCGATGTATTTGATGCCTATCCAACGCCTATTTTGGAATGCGAAGTTGAGGTTTGGTATGCCGCTATCAGCAATTTGATTGGCGTTGAGATAGATAAAAATGCGATAAAATCGATATTGATGGATTTGGATTTTGTGTTTATTGATGAAGACACGACCAAATTTAGGGTCAGAGTGCCGAGTTATCGCACCGATGTGAGCCGTGAAGTTGATGTGATTGAAGAGATTTTGAGAATTTATGGACTCAACACCATTCCCTTAGAACCGACGATAAGGTACGAAAGTAGTTTTCCAAAACGGAACTCAAAAAACGATTTTTGGCATCTCATTTCTTCACTTTTGGCTTCTAATGCTTTTTTTGAAGTCTGGAACAACTCACTAACAAGCCAAAAATATGCTTTTTTAGACCTTCAAAATCGAGACCAGCAGGTCAAGATGCTTAATCCCATCAGCGAAGACCTCTCGGTGTTGCGAACGTCGATGGTTTTTGGTGGCTTACAAAACATTGCCCACAACAGCAACAGGCAACGCAAAGACCTCAAACTGTTTGAGTTTGGCAGAACTTATCTGCACGATGAAGGCAAATATATAGAAAATAATTATTTGTGTTTGTGGCTCACTGGCAATAAAAATGAGGACAATTGGAAGGAGAAAAGCAAGAAAAATGATTTTTATGACCTCAAAAACGTTGTAAGCCTCATTATGAACACCCTAAAACTAAAATTAACCCAAACCACCCAAACCGACAATTCTTTGTTTGCTTATGGTCTTTTGGGTTTTGTAGGCGATAAGAAAATGGTTGAAATGGGAGAATTAAAAAAAATGATTTGTAGCGAACTCGGCGTGAAGCAAAGTGTTTTTTATGCCCAAATAGACTGGCAATTGGCGTTAAAATATGCTTCAAAACAAACGATTAGATACCAAGAACTGCCCCGATTTCCAGAAGTTCGCCGAGATTTATCCGTGTTGTTAGACCAGCAAATTGAATTTGGGCAGATAGAAACATTGGCATACAAAACCGAAAAAACGATACTCAAAAATGTCTCCCTGTTCGACATCTACGTGGGCGAAAAAATAAACAAAGACAAAAAATCTTATGCCATCAGTTTTACACTTCAAGACGCAAACCAAACCCTGACAGAAAAGCAAATCGACACCACCATGCAGCGTATCATCGCAGCCTTAGAGCAGGATTTGGGCATAGAAATTAGGACCTAACGCCCGTTTTTAGGCAATTTTAATGCAAAACGATTAAAAATTGGGTGCGATCGTTCCCGTCTTGTGTTTGGTATAAAACTCATCGACGTGGTCTACTGCCTCTTGTGCCGTGTCGCAAATCCTAATCAAATCGAGGTCTTCGAGTTTAATGTAATTTTCTTGCGAAAGCATCTCTTGTTTAATCCACACGAGCATGCCTTCCCAATATTTTCTGCCCACGAGTGCTATCGGAAACTTACCTATCTTCTTGGTTTGTATCAACGTTAAGGCTTCAAAAAGCTCATCGAGAGTACCAAAACCACCTGGCAACACAATAAAACCTTGTGCATACTTGACAAACATGACCTTTCTGACGAAAAAATAGTCAAAAGTAATCAATTTATCTTGGTCAATGTATGGATTTGGGTGCTGCTCAAAGGGCAATTCGATATTTAAGCCCACAGATTTGCCCAATGCCTGCCTTGCTCCCTTGTTGGCTGCCTCCATAATGCCTGGTCCGCCACCCGTAATAACGCCAAAACCTTTTTTGACCAGCAGCTCGCCGACCTCTTCTGCCAACTTATAATGCGGGTGTTCGGGCTTTGTGCGTGCCGAACCAAACACCGAAACGCAAGGTCCAATCTTATTCATCTTCTCAAACCCCTCGACAAACTCGGCTATCACCTTAAAAATTTGCCAAGACGACTGGGCTTTGACCTCTGTCCAATTTTTTTCTTCAAACGATTTTAATATCAACTGCGAGTCAGTCATGCCAATCATACTTTTTTAATGGTTATAAGGGTTAAAATTTTGGGAATCTAAGCCAAAAAATATTTTGTATTGATTTAGAGACTTGCAAACATACAAAAATAATTTCAATCAAAAACTTATTTATAGAAAACCAAATAAAAACCAATACCCAAAATCTGCAAAATGGAA
>JAYWHZ010000073.1:0-4475 GCA_043777395.1 Bacteroidota bacterium | reverse complement strand
AAACACTGCCCGTTTGGGGTCTCTCGTGGCGATAAAAAGCATAACAATCCAATGTCTAAAAAATGATTTTGAAGGACTAACCATCGACTTGCCTCTGTCCAAAAGTATCTTGAACCGATGGCTCGTTTTGGCGTTTATTGACAATGACTTTTTGATGCCCAATGACCTCAAAACATTACTCGAAAACAAAAAAAATAAACCACAGATACCAAACGACACCCAAGTTTTGTATGACAATTTGAGGATTATCGAGGCAAGCATTCATGAGCATCGGGAAATATTGGACCACACCACACTCGACTGCCAAGATGCCGGCACAGCCATGCGTTTTCTGACGGCTTTGTGTTGTATTATACCAAAGCATAAAACGAATATCAACCACATATTTGTACTCGAAGGCACCGATAGAATGAACCAAAGACCCATAAAAATATTGGTCGATGCCTTGACTGAACTCGGATTTGAGCTCAACTATACCCAAAAAGAAGGTTTTCCACCGCTCCAAATAAAGCACATAACAGTCAATAAATTTCAAAAATCAAACGACCAACAGACCCTAAAAATCGATGCCTCGGTGAGTAGCCAATACATTTCGGCACTGATGATGGTGGCTTGGAGGCTCAAAAATGGACTAATAATCTCTCTCCAAAACAACATCAATTCAAAACCTTATCTGATGATGACCGCCGAACTGATGAAAAAAATGGGTTTGGAAATTGATTTTATTAACCAAAAGAGCATTAAAATCGACAAACAAACAACCCCAAAAGACAAAAAAATAAACGTCGAAAAAATCTTAGAAGCCGATTGGAGTGCCGCCAGCTACTGGATAACAATGGCAAATCTATGTCCTCAAAAAAAACCCATAAACTTCCCAAACCTCAATCCAAACTCCACGCAAGGCGACAAAATCATACACCAACTCATAGACCAAACCAACCTCAACAACCAACACATCACCTTTGAAAACTGCCCCGACCTTGCCATGAGCGTCATCTGCTATGCGGCGGCAAAAAAACTATTCGGAAACCAATTTTCGGGCATGCAAAGCCTTCGCATCAAAGAAACAGACCGCATAGCAGCCCTTCAAATCGAACTCCTCAAATTTGGAATAGCACTCGAAGAAAGCAAATACCAAACATTCGTACTCTACCAAATCAACAACATATCGGTATCAAAAACTACGCCCATAACCATAGAAACCTACCAAGACCACCGCATCGCCATGGCGTTTGCT
This sequence comes from Bacteroidota bacterium, assembly GCA_043777395.1. Lineage (GTDB taxonomy): Bacteria > Bacteroidota > Bacteroidia > UBA7662 > JAYWHZ01 > JAYWHZ01. The sequence continues at coordinate 3,238 of JAYWHZ010000073.1, read as the reverse complement.
TGCTTTGCACTGGTAGGCTACACACTCAAAATCATGAACCCAAACGTAGTCAATAAATCTTACCCCTCGTTTTGGAAAGACCTCAAAAAAGCCAGATTTGAAACCAAAAAAAGATATTAAAATATAAAATTTTACCAAACAATTACAAAAGTATCTGCGTTTCAATAATTCTTACTATTTTGCAAGCCAATTTTTGTTCCCAATCGCAAAAGAACAAACACCAAACCAAATCACACAATTACCCCCTTTTTGTTCCAATATTTATTTGCACCCAATGGCTATAAACAAAAACCAAAGCACTAAATTATAATACTAAACAATATTTTCAACCAAAAATTTCATTCAAAAAAATGCGTTTAATCAACCCAAACATTCCAAACACGTTTTGGAACTGGCGTAATGTACTCACAACCACATTGCTCGCCATCGGCGTTGCCTTTTCGGCAATGGCACAATACAAAGTAAACGGAAAAGTTACCGACAGCGGCGACCGAAGCCCATTGGTGGGTGCAAGCGTGCTGGTCATAGGCACTACCACAGGCACTATCACAGACGAAAAAGGAAACTTCAACCTCAATATTACAAGCGAAACAGCCACACTGCGAATCACGAGCGTAGGCTACATCGCCCAAAACGTGAAAGTGAGTGCCGCAAGCCAAAACCTCAACGTGGCGTTGGCAGCATCGGCACTCAACCTAAACCAAGTCGTGGTCATCGGTTCAACCATTACCCAAGAAAAAAAGCAATTGGGCAATGCCATCTCCTCCATTCAAGCCAAAGACCTGAGCAAAGTCGCAGCCGGAAACGTGATGCAATCGATGCAAGGCAAAATCGCAGGGGCTCAAATCACACAAACGTCAGGCGACCCAGCCGGTGGCATGAAAATAACCCTGCGTGGTGCCAAATCGCTCGTCGGTTCGTCAGACCCACTCTACGTCATCGACGGCGTGGTGATGAGCAACTCCACAACCAACGTAACCAACACCAGCGTTTCGGCGGGTGCTGCCATCACCGGTCAAAACCGCATGGCAGACATCAACCCAAACGACATAGCCGACATTCAGGTCATCAACGGAGCAGCCGCCGCCGCCCAATATGGTGCCAGAGCCGCCAACGGTGTGGTACTCATCACCACAAAACGTGGCACATCGACAGGCAAACCAACCATAGAGTTTTCTACAAACTACGGCGTGAACCAACTCCGCAAAAGAGTTTATATCACCGATTATCCCAAGCAATTTGGAACGCCAACCCTTCGCCTCAACACCATTGCCGACAGCAACGCCGCCACACCCGTGCGTGAACTTTACAAAACACTCGTCGATGTGCAAGGTGGAAAACGCTACGACTACCAAGACAATCTATTCCAAAATGGCATGTCTAACGACAATAACCTATCGGTAGCTGGTGGCAACGACAAAACACGCTACTTTACCTCCATCGGTTTCTTGACCAACGAAGGTATTATCAAAGGCACCGACTTCAAACGCTACGGCGGAAGAGTCCGCATTGACCAAAAACTAACCGATTGGTTAGATGTTTCGGCGGGTCTCAACTACTCCAATGCCCTGACCAACGAAAAACCCAATGGCAACGTGTTTTATAGCCCTATCAACTCTATGAACATCACCAACAACATCTACGACATCACGGCAAGAGACGCTTTTGGCAACCTACAACCCGCCGAACCCACTCGACTAAACCCGATGTCGGTCATCGAAGACTTCAAAATTAGCTCCGAAACCAGCCGTACCATCTCCGACCTACAAGTGAACATCAGACCCTTTGAGGGCATGAAAATTAGCTATATTATTGGTATCGACAACATTACCCAGCGTGGGCGAGTGTTTCTTCCACCATTGGCTTATGCCACTTCGGGTGCCGTCAATATCGACTATTTTCCTGATGGATACGCTTCGAGTGCTTTATCAACTACTTTGCTGATGAACAACGACATCAACCTATCTTACGACAAGAAATTTGGGAAAATAAGCACCACGACGATGGCTGGCTACTCCAACCAATTTAGTCGTGGCAACTACACGCTTGCACAAGGTCGCAAACTGGCGCCGTTTATTGGTACAGTAGGCGGTGCAGCAACCATATTGCCACCGTTAAACTCTATTGCGGTCCAAGACATCTACGGGGCTTACATTCAAGAAACATTGGGCTTTAATGATATATTGTTCGTAACTCTTGCTGGACGTTTGGACGGCTCAACGGCTTTTGGTGCCGAATATCGGAATCAGTTTTATCCAAAAGGAAGTGTGAGTTATTTAATCTCTTCAAGCAAATTTTGGCAAAAAAACTTAGAAAAAATTATTCCCCAAATGAAACTTCGTGCCTCTTATGGACAAGCAGGAAACACAACGGGCATCGGTCCCTACGATAGATTCAGCCAAGCCAATGGCGGCTCGTTTGTGGGTGCAACTTATTTTTTCTCATCAACCCAACTCGGAAACTTACAAGCAAGACCCGAAAGACAAACCGAACTCGAAGGCGGAGCCGACATAGGCTTGCTCAACAACCGAGTGTCGCTATCGGCAACGTTTTATCAACAAAACATCACCGACTTGCTCATCAACAGACAAATAGCAGCCACCGAAGGTGGATTAAGCAAAATAGAAAACATAGGCAAAGCACAAAGCAAAGGTTATGAATTTACCTTAAACACAACACCCGTACAGACAAGCAAATTTAATTGGAACTTATTTGGAACGCTCACACACAACGTAACCAAAGTAACCGACATACCGCAAGCCATTATCTCGATTACCAATTCGACAGGCGCACCGTCGTTTATCATCAAAGACCAGCCAATAGGTGTGTTTTATGGCACATACTATGCCCGAAACACCGACGGTACTTTGCTACTGACACCCGATGGCTTGCCACAACCCGAAAAAGGAACGATAGCAAGAGCCAGCGACGGGGCAGAAACCCAAACCGCACAACGTGACGCAAACGGACAACCAATAGGCTCAAACCTACGAAAAGTGCTTGGCAATCCAAATCCTCGATACATCTGGTCGCTGGGCAATACATTCACATTCGGAAACTTCACCGCCAACATACTCCTCGATGCCATCAAGGGCATGGACGTGTTTAATGCCGACCGACGCACCCGTCAAGGCGTGGGCATTGGCAATGTAGCCGAGCAAGAATACAAAGGCGAAATAAAAAGAGGTTATATCTGGGCTATCTACCCGATAGAAGAATGGAGAATCGACAATGGAAA
>JAYWHZ010000072.1:0-4494 GCA_043777395.1 Bacteroidota bacterium | reverse complement strand
TTTTTTCGGCAATGGTGCTAAACAAATGGCTCACATAGATGTCGAAAATATATTCTTTGAGGTCTGAAATATCGTCATTTTTGTCTACAAACGCATCGATGACCACAATGGGTTGGTACAAATCTTGGTCGTCAATAACAAACAGTTGGCACAAATCGGTGTAAATTTTTTGGAGATTTTGGGCATACGGTGTGGTATTTTGGAGCTGTTTTTGGACAAACTCTTGGACTTCGGGTATTTTTTTACCTTTGAATTCGTTCGTCTGGGAGTTTTTTGCAATTAATTTTCCGATAAATAGCCCTTTGAGGGCGTTTTTTATTTCTGTATTCATTTTTATTGTTAATTTTGGTGCAAAAATACTCAAAAAATCTTTAAAATTGATTTAAATTAACTACATAAACACATTTGTTAGCAAGTAGATGATGAATTATACGAACCACAATTTGACTAAAATAGAGACCTTGCTTTTGGAGGCAAACTACGAACTTCGGTACGAAAAAGGCAGTTTTAATGCTGGCAATTGCTTGTTGGAGCAGCAAAAAATCATTTTGGTAAATCGATATTTTACCACCGAAGCCCGTATTTTGTGCTTGATAGACCTCATAAAGACCTTAGAGATAGACGCATCTGCGTTGAGCCAAGCCTCGCTAAAAATTTTTAAAGAGATAGATAAACCCAAAGCCTAAGTTTTATTTTAGGTCTATTTTTTATTTTTTTGAATTGATACAGACTTATATTTGAGATTAGATTGAATTAAATAAAAAAAAGTTGTACGTTTGTTGAATGATTTAAATGGTCATTATTCAAAATTATAAATCAATTTGGGTGAGGTTTCTACGAAGGATTTACAATCTACGCTTTTCTAAACAGAAGCATTTGGCACGTCAGATAAAGAACATTACGGGCATTGCACCTTGCAATTTGCGCTTGTACTATCTGGCTTTTACCCACAGTTCTACCAATCAATCGACGCAGTTTGGCTCCAAATACAACTACGAACGTTTGGAATATCTGGGCGATGCCGTGATTGATTTGGTCATTGCAGACCTGCTTTTTCGCAAGTTTCCTTTGGAGAGCGAAGGTTTTTTGACCGAGATGCGTTCAAAAATTGTCAATGCTTCGGCACTCAACGTGTTTGCGGTCAAGTTGGGCATCGATGAGCTGGTGCAGGTAGAGACCCGCAACAAGCACTCGCTGATGACCAAAAATATTTTTGCCGACGTGTTGGAGGCGTTGATTGGAGCGGTGTATATCGATGGTGGCTACCAAGCGGCGTTTCGGTTTATAGACCGGCAGATAGTCAAACTTTATGTCGATTTTGATGAGATTAGAAACATCAACAACAATTTTAAGAGCATCGTGTTGGAGTGGTCTCAAAAACAAAGCAAGACGATTTGTTTTCATCTGGTTGATGTCAAAGCGGTTGGTCCTCGCAAGCAGTTTAAGGTGAGTTTGCAAATAGACGGCAGTGAGGTTTCGCAGGGCATTGACTTTACAAAAAAACAAGCGGAGCAAAACGCAGCCCAAAAATTTGTGGAGTCCACGATGGTATCGGGCGGCGGTGCGTTGGTCTAGAAAGCCCCGACCATTTTGTTGAATCTATATTTTTTTTCGTTTGCAGGGGTGCTAGCATCTATTTTTTGGAGCAAATCGACTACGATACCTTCTTTGAGACCCATGTTGGAGGTTCTTATTTTTTGTATTTTGGAGGCGTTCATCACGGTAAGAAAAATATGCATTGCTGGCAAAATCACGTCGGCTCTGTCTGTATTCAGTTGGTATCGGCTGATGCGTTCTTTGAGTGAGAGCTGGCTCATGTTGCTATAAAGGAGGCTCAACTCTTTGAGGTCGGCAAATTTGCTGTCGTTCACTTCCAAGAGTTTAAATATTTTGTTGATGTTGCCGCCCGTGCCAATGATGTGGTCGGGTTTGTGTGGTTTGAGTTCATTTTTTATCCAGAGATGCAGGCTTTCCCACGTTTTTTCATCGTCTTGATTGTCCAAAATCCGAACCGTTCCCAATGCAAAAGACTTTGAAATGAGGCGTTTGCTGCCCATCATGAGTGATATTTCAGTGCTTCCGCCGCCCACATCAACCAACACCGTTTTTTGGTCAGGATTTTTAAATAAGTGTTCGTTTGCCTTCACTATCAGGTTAGCCTCCTCTATGCCGTCTATCACTTCGATGTTTAGCCCTGTGGTTCTCAAAATATCTTCTAAGATTTTTTCACGGTTTTGGGCTTCTCTCAGAGAGGCAGTCGCACACGCCCGATACTGCTCCACCTTATAGATTTCCATGAGCAAAGCAAAGGCTTTCATAGACAGCAAGAGCTCATTTTCTTTGTTTTGGGGAATAAATTTATCGATAAACACGTAGTCGCCCAGCCTGATTGGCACACGCACCGACTGCACGATGCGGTAGGTCGAAGGCTCGTTTTGGTCTCTAAACGCATTACAAATCAGCAATCGGGCGGCGTTTGAGCCAATGTCAATAGAAGCAACGAGCATAATGGTATTAAACTTTATAGATAAATGAAAACCAAAGACAAAGTTAATCGTTTTTGGGCAAATTGTAGCACACAAATTGGATTGTTAATAAAAACTTAATCTTAAAACGTATATTATCGGTGCTTGTTTGGCTACTTTTTTGTAGTTTTGTATCCAGATTCAAGTCCATAGCAGCCCCTTTTTAAATGAAAATAGTTTGTCAGTGCCTTTTTTATTGTTCGATGATTTTGTGTATGGGATTGACTACAAGCACCAAAGCCCAATCCATTTATCCGCTCGAACTCAATCTTGGGCAACCGAGTTGGGATAGCAGCTTCTACGACGTTCAACAGATAGCCCCAAACGATTATTGGCTTTGTGGCGAATCGGGCGTTTTAAAATCCATAGACACCAATTTTAACATCAAAACCATATCAATACCTTATCAAACCAGCGATTTGCTTAAAATTGGCATAGGCAAAAAATTTATTTTCATAGCCAGCCTTTACGGTATTGTTCACATTTACGACACCCAAACACAAGGCTTTGTAGCCTACCAACTGCCCAAAAAATACCAGAAAAGTGTTCTCTACGATTTGCTTATCCTCAACGATTCGACGCTCTTGTTGGCAGGCGGAAACCCCAAGATTGTTAAAGGGAAAGCCGCCATTCCCCGAGGATTTATTTTAAAAACAAACCCTTTTTTAAATAAAAAACCATTGGTCGTCTGGAAAAACAAACTCAAATTTCCCTTTTGTCTATATAAAAACGACAGCCTCGACCAAGTTTTTGCAGCCTGCTATTCGGGTCTCAACACAAAAATAATGACGCTCGCCAACACCCGCCACAAACCCCATTTTAGACGCTACGCCAAGGTCAAAGCCCTGATTCATAGCCTACAACTCTATCGGGGAAAGATGTATTTTGGTGGCTCAAAAAATTTTAGGTACTCAAAAAATGGTCTCGTTGGCTCTATCGATGTCAAAAACAAACACATTGACCCCAAAATTTTTGAAACCCAATCGTGTGTTTGGCAGCTCCATACCTCGCAAAACAAACTCTTAGCCTTATCCAAAAGTGGCATTTTTCAATCGGAGGGCAAAGATTTTATCACCAAACAAACCGTTTTTGGCACCAATCCATACAAGATGCTCGCCATCAGAGGGGGTCAATATCTGGTCGTTGGCAGCCAAAAAAAGGCTTTTATCATCAGTCCTTAAACAATCGTTTTACATTAAACAGTCGTTTTACATTTTTTTGAGCGTTGCCTCAAATCGGTCTAAACCCTCTTGAACGACCTCTCGAGAGCTCGAAAAACAGATTCTCACGTGTCCTTCGGCATTGGGTCCAAACCATTGGGCGGCACCCGGCACAATGGCTAACCGACCTTGTTGGAACATAAAATCGGTAAATTCTTGACTTTTTAAGCCATAATGCGTTATATTTGGAAACAAAACATAGGTTGCATCGGGCAGCACACAACTGATGCCTTCCATGTTGTTGAGGCGATTGTGGGCATAATCTCGTATTTGGGTCAAGTGTTTTAGAAAAGCATCGGCGTAGTACCAAGCCTGCTCAAAGGCGGCTTTGCCTGCCATTTGAGACAAGGTGCTGATGCCAAACATCGTGGTTCGATACATAGAAAGTTCTATGAGGTCGTTGTTGGTTTTTTCGTTTGGCGAGACCACAAAACCGATGCGAAGCCCTGCCAAGCCAAAGGTTTTAGAAAAACCATAGACGGTAAAGGTGCGTTTGGCTATCTGGTCGTTGATGCTTGCAAGGCTGGTATATTGGTGTGGCGGATAGACAATGTCGGACCAAATTTCGTCTGAAAGCAACATCAGATTGTGTTTGATGGCAATGTTTCCGATGGTTTCGAGTTCGGTTTTGGTTAGGTTGTGTCCCAAAGGGTTATTGGGGTTGCAGATGCCGATGAGTTTGGTTCGGGGCGTGATGAGGTTTTCGAGTTCTTGGGCATCAAAGAGACCTGTTTTGGTGTCGAGTTTGC
>JAYWHZ010000071.1:0-4516 GCA_043777395.1 Bacteroidota bacterium | reverse complement strand
TTGCCTTTCGGCGTTGGTCATCGTCAAAATCATCAAACTATATCTGCCTATTGTCGGCGACATTGGTCTCAAAAAAACATTGGTATCGCTGATGCTTTTGGGCTGGTGCTTACCTTTTTTCAATGTGCGGTTTAGCTCCGAATGCCTTTCGGCAAGTTTATTTTGGCTTGGTTTTGTGGCTTATTTTAACGAAAAAACAAAGTCCAATTTTTTAAATTATCTCTGTGTTGGTCTGCTATTTGGCTTGTCGTTTTTGGCTCGTTTTCAAGTCGGATTAATGCTTTTTGGCTTTGGTTTATCGATTTTGTGCATTCAAAAACAGACTTTTAAACCTATTTTAATGCTTTGTTTGGGTTTTGGGTTTGCCTTATTTCTCGGTTTTTTGATGGATAAATGGCTTTATGGCGAATGGACTTTTTCGGCTTGGAACTACGTCAAACAGAACCTCGTAGAGGGCAAAGCCGCACAGTTTGGCACCGAACCGTTTTATTACTATTTGGCTGTGGTTTTGGAGCGAGCCGTGCCGCCGTTTAGCGTTGCCATGGTTTTGGGTGTGTTGGGCGTGGTGGTTTGGCAGCCCAAAAATGTTTTGACGTGGATTATTGTGCCGTTTTTGGTGGTCCATAGCATAATTGGGCATAAAGAGTTTCGGTTTTTGATGCCGCTCATCCACGTCGTGCCGCTGTGTGTGGTGCTGAGTTTGCAGCATATTAGGACGCATAAACCCAAAATTGATGCGTGGATAAATCGTTATTTGGCTTGGTTTCCGAAGGTTTTTTGGGTTGCCAATTTCGTTTTGTTGTTCAATGTTTTTATTCCAGCCGATGTGTCGGTTTGGCTTTATCAAGAAATTTATAATCGAGCGAAAAGTCCAAAAAACTATCTTTTCTTCTCAAATCAAAATCCTTACATCATTTCGCCCGATTTTCCGATGGTTGTAAACACATTTTATCAGCCCAAAAACCTTGTTTGCTTGCCCAAAGACAGCCTCTTAGCCATGAAAAATGTAGATAAAAATGCCGTTTATTTGCTTGATATTGATACTCTAAATACAAATAAAACATTGATTGTCAATAACTTAGAATTTAACAAAATCTTTCAAACCATTCCTGATTTCGTAACCCATTTTGATGCCACTGGCTGGTCCAAAAAATTAAATATCCACTGTTTGTATCGGTTAGAAAATAAACCTTAGAACACAAAAAAATATGTACTTTTGCACCTATTTGTAATTTTCTACTTGGTGATGACTAAAAGTGTTGTTTATTTTTCGGCTGCTTGCTATCTACTGGCGGTTTTTTTTAATGTGGGCGTTCATCAGTTGGACGAACATTTTCAGATTTTGGAGTTTGCCAACTACAAACTCGGCAACACGTCGGCAAAAGGTTTGGCTTGGGAGTTCGACTCTCAAATGCGTTCGGGTTTTCAACCTTTTTTGGTCTATCTCCTGCATCATATATTGTTAATTTTTAATATCAACAATCCGTTCTTCGAGACCTTTATTTTGAGGTTTTTTGGCGGATTGCTGTCGTTTTTAGCAGTTTTAGGTCTCGTAAATCATTTTTTGCCCCAGATAGATGCCCCAAAACTCAAAAAGTGGTTTATTTATTTAAGTTTGCTTTTTTGGTTTTTACCTTATATCAATGTTCGTTTTTCGGGCGAATGCCTCTCGGCAAGTCTGTTTATTTTTGGCTATTTGACCTACTTTCAAGGCAGTAAAAAAGGGGTTTCTGTTTCCAAAAAAATACTCTTCTGGCTCGCCGCTGGTTTGCTGTTGGGTTTGAGTTTTGTGGTTCGTTTTCAAATGGGATTGATGATTTTTGGCTTTGCCCTTTGGGCGTTGTTTGTTCATAAACAACCTTTTGGGCAGCTGCTGATGGTGTTTTTAGGCATTATTTTGGCAATTTTCGTTGGTACTTTGACCGATTTTTGGCTTTATGACACTTGGACGGTGAGTTGGTATAACTACATTGACCAAAACCTCATAGAGGGCAAAGAAGCCGATTTTGGGCATTATCTCTGGTGGTGGTACTTTGCCGAAACGCTCAATAAAGCCACACCCGTTTTTGGGCTTGTCATCGTGATTTCGGTCGTTTATTTTATTCTTTTCTCGTATCGAAAACACCCGCTGGCTTGGATTTTATTGCCTTTTTTGGTCATTCATTGTCATATTGGACACAAAGAAATGCGGTTTTTGTTTCCGATAGTCAATTTTTTACCCATCATTTTTGTGCTATCTATCCAATTTATAAACAAAAATTATAGCAAAATTTCATATTTTTTGGAGAGATACATCGCCATTTGGCTCAAACCTTTGTTTTGGATTGTCAATTTTCCGCTGATGGTTTGGCTCATCTTTTTGCCCAACGAGATGGATATTCCCTACAAAAAATACATCTTTAATCACTACAAAACGCCCACAATTCTCTACACACCAATCGAAAATCCGAGCTACACACAATACGGTTTCAAAGAACGGATAGAAGCAAATTACTATAAACCAAAAAATTTAAATACGATTATATACGATACATCGACCACCATCGAAACCCAAAAAAATACCACAATACTCTTCAATATCGATAGTATAGACTCACGTAACTTGCTGATTATAAATGGATTAAAATTTAAAAAAGTATATCAAACTATGCCGCTCTATTGGGCAAATCAATATCCAGACTACCGATATTTGAAACAACAGCCTGACCACAAACGCCTCGAACGACCACGATTGACAACGCTCTACGAACTGAAATAATAATTTTTTTTTAACCATTAAAATGTCGTACTTTTGTGGTTCAAATTTCTTCAAAAAGGGGTGCTGAAACCCAACACGTTTCGGCTGAGATTATACCCATAGAACCTCGAACAGGTAATGCTGTTTAGGAAACTATTAGCCAAAAACCGCTTTGGCAACTCTCAAAAACTCCTTTTTTCACCTTTAATAGTACCATTAAAATGAAAAAAGTATTGTTTTTAATCTGTTTTTTAACCCTCCGCAACCCGCTATCTGCCCAAACAGACACCAGCCGTCAGATTTCTGAAATCGTTGTTAGGCAGCAAATTATTAAGCCCACAGCCGTTGCCTATCTCAAAAAAAACGACCTCCAAAAAGTCAATTTTGGGCAAGACCTGCCCGTGATGCTTGGCTTGCAAACCGCCGTCGTTTCGACCACCGACGCAGGTGCCGGCATTGGCTACACGGGGCTTCGCATCAGAGGCAGCGATGCCACCCGAATCAACGTTACGATGAACGGCATACCGATGAACGACGCCGAAAGTCATGCCGTTTTTTGGGTCAATTTGCCCGATTTGGGCAGTTCCGTTAGCAATTTGACCATTCAGCGAGGCATCGGAACGTCGAGCAATGGTGCGGCGGCTTTTGGTGCGACCATCAATTTGGACATGCATAAAAACCAAACCGAACCCTATTTTGAGACCAACAACGCCGTGGGAAGTTTCAAAACCATCAAAAATAATGTTCTTTTTGGAACGGGTTTGCTGGCAAACAACCGCTTGGTGGTCGAGGGGCGAATGTCAAATATCGTTTCTGATGGCTACATAGATAGAGCCGCTTCAAACCTCCAATCGTTGATGCTGAGTGCCAAATATAAAACCAAAAAATGGGGCGATTTTAGAGCCAATATTACACTTGGAAAACAAAAAACCTATCAGGCTTGGTATGGTCTCGCCGATTCGTTGCTCGATACCAAACGAACGTTTAATGAGGCTGGCATGTATGCCAATGAAAACGGAAAAACACAGTTTTATGACAACCAAACCGACAATTATCAGCAAAATTATTACCAATTATTTTATGACAAACGCTTCAAGAAAATTAATTTTAATGCAGCTATTTTTTACACCAAAGGCAAAGGTTTTTTTGAGGAATATAAGCCTAACCAATCGTTTCGAGACTATCAATTGAAACCCATAATGCTGGGCAACGACACGCTGACAAACACCGATTTGATACGTCGCCGCTGGCTCGACAACGATTTTTTAGGCACTATATTTTCATTCAATTACACAAAAAACCGTATGCTCATAGACGTTGGCGGCGGCTACAACGTGTATTTTGGCAAACATTTTGGGGAAATAATATGGGCAAAATACGCCTCAAATTCCAACATCAGGCAGCATTACTACGATGCCCAAAGCAATAAAAAAGATGCCAATTTATATACCAAAATCAATTATTCTATTAACAATAAATTTGTCCCTTTTGTCGATTTGCAAGTCAGAATAGTAGATTATTACACTAAATTTATTGATGAACGTATAGATTATATACCAAAAATAGCAAAATATACCTTTTTTAACCCAAAAATTGGACTTACATCATATATTAATAAACGCAATACAATTTATGCTTTTGCAGGCATTGGAAACCGAGAACCCCTTCGTGATGATTTTATCAATTCGTCAGAAAACGCTCGACCCAAACCCGAACGCATGTACAATTTTGAGGTCGGACACAAACTCAGCCACGAGCGTTTTATGTTTGCCTCCAACG